>JACPZB010000071.1 GCA_016195725.1 Deltaproteobacteria bacterium
CTTATCAACCCTGTCCACGGAGATTTACTATGGCTGATTGATGAAGCTGCGGCAGGGGAATGAAAGAGGGCAGAATGAGGATAAGGGTTCCAAATAATTATGAAATTTTTGGAAGTCAAGATTTTTCTTGACCCTATACTATACTACAGGGTTTATATTTATAACAGAGATAGAAATGGATAGATTATTTACAATTGGTACCCTGGCGCGCAGGGTTGGAGTGAATATCCAGACGATTAGATACTATGAGAGGCGTGGACTTTTGCAGCCGTCCAAAAGGGTAAGGGCAGGGATTACCGGCATAGGTTACAGGATGTATGACGAAGATGCGGTAAGACGGCTAAAGTTTATTTTACATGCAAAGGAACTTGGGTTTACATTGAAGGAAACAGAAGGGCTTTTAGACCTAAAAGTGGACAAAACAGCAAGATGCGGTGATATAAAGAAAAAGGCAGAGGAAAAACTCATGGAGATTGACAAAAAGATACAGGGTCTTGAAGGCATACAAAGGATTTTAAAAGACCTTGTAAATCTTTGCAAAAGTAAACAGTCAACAGACAGATGCCCGATTCTTAAAGCCATTGATGAGAAAGAGGGATAAGTATGGGTTCAAGGTTTTTAAATTACGCAGGCAGTATCGGTTCCATTGGCATAGGGAAGTTCTGCCCTGTGTGCTATCCGGCTATCGGTGCATTTCTAACTGCAGCAGGACTGGGCTTTGTAGTAAGCGCAATTGTTTTAAAAGGGCTGCTTATATTGTTTCTGGGTTTAGGAATATTAGGGTTATGGCGTTCATACAGGATACATAAAAATCTTATGCCGCTTGTAACAGGTTCATTATCATCGGATTTATATATGCCGGCAGGTATCTTTTATTGAACGATATTGTCTTTTACACAGGCATCATCGGACTGATAGGCGCTGTGATATGGGATATGAAAATTGAAAGAGGTGCTCACTGTCCGGCATGCAAGGGAATGATCGAAAAAATATATAGGAAGGGGGTGAGTATTATGGCAAGGAGAATAGAGGTCTTTACAGCAGGATGTCCTGTTTGCAAAGATACCCTCAACATCGTAAGGGATGTTACAAAGGCATGCGGCTGCGAGGTTATTGAGAGGAGATGCAGCGGAGATGTCTGCTGTGATGAGGCTGTGAAATATGCTGTCAGAACCATCCCAACCATTGCAGTAGATGGGGTTGTCGTGTTTGAAGGAAGACCGACTTTAGAGCAGGCAAGGACAATCCTTGCAAGGTGGTAGTAGGAAGGGATGGATAGATAGATAGGAGGGCTATCCCTCCCTTCCTTTTTTATAGGAGGTAAATCAATATGAGAAAGACCTATTCTGTAGGGGCTATTATCTCGGCTGTTCTTGCATCCCTTTGTTGTGTTGCTCCATTTGTGCTGGTGATGCTTGGTGTCAGCGGGGCATGGATAGGAAATTTGAGGGCTTTTGAGCCATATCGTCCTTTGTTTATCCTGATTGCAGTTGGTTTTCTTGGTGCAGGATTCTACAAGGTCTACAGGAAATCGGCAGAGGTTTGTGAGCCCGGAAGTATATGCGCAAGTCCACAGACAAAAAAGGTGGGTAAGATTGTTTTATGGGGAGCCACAGTCATTGTGGTTTTCCTTTTGATTCTGCCCTATCTGATAGGTCTATTATACTAACGGCAATAAATAACTTTATGTAGGGCGGGGCTTTAGCCCTCCAAATAAGCAAGCCTGAAGGCTTGCCCTACAAGTTATTTATTGCTTTCAGTATAGTAGAGGGGAAGAAATAGGTTTTCTCTTTTACAGGGGGAAATTATGGCAATAGAATATGTATGCGAAACTTCGGGAAAAGGTAATTCAGGTTTCAATCTTATTATTCTTGGCGGCGGTTCTGCTGCCTTTGCATCAGCCATAAAGGCAACCGAACTTGGTGCAAGGGTGGCAATTGTAGAAGAAGGGGTAATCGGTGGGACATGCCTGAACAGGGGATGTATCCCCACAAAGAATTTACTCAGGGCAGGGGAAATATATTACGGCTCAGGTAAACACAACTTTGCAGGTATAAATCTTAAATCAAAGAGATTAAATTTTTCTGCACTCATAGAGCAGAAAGATAAACTGGTAAAAGATTTAAGAAAAGCCAAATATCTCGATATTCTCAAGGCAAATCCGAATATAAAATTCATAAAAGGGAGGGGTGAGTTTTTATCAGACAAAGAAATAAAAGTTGGGAAGGATATTTTAAAAACAGAGAAATTTATCATTGCCACAGGGGCATCTCCGTCTATTTTGCCAATTGAAGGACTTGACAAGGTAGAATATCTGACAAGCACAGAGGCTCTTGATTTGAAGAAAGTCCCAAAGTCAATGATAATCCTCGGCGGAAGATTTGTTGCCCTTGAGTTTGCCCAGATGTATAGCCATTTTGGGACAAAGGTAACTGTTCTGCAGAGGAGCAATAGAATAATCCCTGATGATGAGGAAGAAATATCTGCTGCCTTACAGAAATTTCTTGAAGATGAGGGTATCAGAATAATCACAGGAGTAAAACTACTTTCTGTAAAAGAAACGAATGGAATGAAGATTGTAACCTGTGAGATTGATGGCAAGAGAAAGGATTTTAAGTCAGAGAGCCTTCTTGTGGCAACAGGCAGGAGACCGAATACGAAAGGATTGGGATTGGAGAAGGCTCAAGTGAAATTAAATGATAAAGGTGCAATCATTGTGGATGATGAGATGAGGACATCTGTCACAAATATATTTGCAGCAGGTGATGTAACAGGCGAGCCCATGCTTGTAACTGTAGCTGCCCATCAGGGAGCGGTAGCGGCACAGAATGCCATTGATGATTGCTGCCATAGAAAGGTCAACCTCTCTTTCGTGCCTCATGCCATATTTACATATCCACAGGTCGCCAGTGTGGGATTAAAAGAAAAAGAGGCTATTGATAAAGGGTATAAGGTAAAGATTAGGGCGTTTGATTTTCATCTTGTCCCAAAGGCTGCTGTTATCAGGGATACGAGGGGATTAATCAAAATGGTGGTTGAGGATGGGACTGATATTATACTTGGTGTCCATATCCTGTCACCAGAGGCAGGAGATATTATCCATGAGGCAACGGTAGCAGTGCAGAAAAGGATGACAATCCAAGAGATAATTGATACCATCCATGTCTATCCAACCCTGTCAGAATCTATTAAGATGGCTGCCCAATCTTTTCTTAAAGATGTAAGCAAATTCTCCTGCTGTGCGGAGTAAAAGGATGAGCAATGTCTGACTCAAAAATACCCTCTGGCAAACCCGGCCTTCCTCCCAGCTGGTCCCCTGCTGCAAAACAAGGGATTGGTACGGCCCGTAATGATATCTCAAAGGTCTGGTTTACCATCGCCAATGGAATTATCACAGAGGTATTTTATCCCACGATAGACACAGCGAATACAAAGGATCTGCAGCTTCTCATAACTGATGGCAAGACATTCGTTGATGAAGAGAGGAAGGATACTGCATCAGCTATAGAATATCTTGACCCAAAGGCCCTTGCCTATAGAATAACCAACACTGCAAAGAATGGGAGATACAGAATTACTAAATATATCGTAACAGACCCTTTTGGTCAATCTCTGGTGGTGAGGACTTCATTTCAGGTGTTGCAGGGAAATCCTGAAGATTATCATCTCTTCATCCTCCTGGCGCCCCATGTAAAAAATAAAGGTTATGGAAACTCAGGGAGATGTATACAGTATAGCGGGAGGGATTATCTTACAGCATGGAGGGAGGATATAGCCCTTGCCCTTACCGCTGATAAACCTTTCAAAAATATGTCGTGCGGCTATTCCGGCTTTTCAGACGGATGGCAGGACTTAAAGGACAATCTCAGGATGGACTGGTCTTTTCACGCAGTCAAGGACGGGAATATCGCCATGATGGCAGAGGTGAGCTTCCCAGATTTTACCATTGTCCTCTCCTTTGCCAGGAATCCTGGAGAAGCGATGGTAGAGGCAGAAAAGACATTAACAAGGGGCTATAAATCGATAGAAGTTGAGTATAGAAAGGGATGGCATGAATACCTATCAACACTGAAGGACTTTACCCGAGAGGGATTTGACAACGGCAGACTCTATTGGATAAGCGCTATGGTATTAAAGGCGCATGAAGACAAGACATATAAAGGGGGTGTTATTGCATCCCTTTCTATCCCATGGGGCGAGGCAAGAGGTGATATTGACTCCGGCGGCTACCACCTGGTATGGCCCAGAGACCTTGTAAAGGCTGCCTTTGGATTTATGGCAATGGGTGATATGGATACGCCTGTAAGAATAGTTAAGTTTCTTGAGCGCACCCAGAAGCATGATGGTTTATGGCCCCAGAATATGTGGCTTGACGGGAGACCATACTGGACGGGCATTCAACTTGATCAGGTTGCCTTTCCTGTGATACTTGCGTGGAGGCTCAAAAACATGGGAGTCCTTGATGAGGATTATTATCCTATGGTTAAAAGGGCTACCTCCTTTCTGTTAAGAGAAG
Organism: Deltaproteobacteria bacterium; assembly: GCA_016195725.1. Classification (GTDB taxonomy): domain Bacteria; phylum Desulfobacterota; class GWC2-55-46; order UBA9637; family UBA9637; genus UBA10170. The sequence goes on from JACPZB010000071.1 coordinate 4,517, forward strand.
GCCCTATTACAGAACAGGAGAGGTGGGAGGAGAATTCGGGTTTTTCACCATCCACACTGGCAGCTGAGATAGCCGCCCTCATCTGCGCTGCCCACTGGGCTAAAGAAAGGGGTGAGCATAAAGAGTCCCTATACCTCTTTGAGATTGCAGACTACTGGCAGACAAAACTGGAGGACTGGACATTCACTAACTGCGGCTGCCTCCTTCCTGAACATCCAGAACACTATCAGAGGATTGCTGCCATCACTCCTGATGCAATGGATAGAAGCGGACGGGAATGTGAGGCATTTATCCCGATAAAGAACCTGCCTGAAGGTGGTGTCCATATCCGCTCTCAATGTGCCATTATGGATGGCGGATTTCTTGAACTTGTCCGATATGGCATAAGGGGTCCGAAGGATGTCCATATCTTAAAGACCATCCCTGTGATAGATTCTCTGCTCAAAACCGATACGCCTTATGGGCCTGCGTGGCGTCGTTATAATTACGATGGGTATGGCGAAAAGGAGGATGGCTCACCCTTTGATGGTTCAGGGGTTGGTAGGGGATGGCCATTGCTTACAGGGGAGAGGGGGATGTATGAGTTTCTGGCTGGAAAGGATCTCTCTCCTTATATTAAGGCAATGGAGGGCTTTGCCAATGACGGGGGATTATTGCCTGAACAGGTGTGGGATACAGATGATATTCCAGAAAAGGGGCTTTTAAAAGGCAAGGGGACAGGCTCTGCTACCCCCCTTGTATGGGCGCATGCAGAGTATATAAAGCTTTTAAGAAGTAAGAGGGACTGCATGGGTTGTGATATAATTGATAAGGTATATGAAAGGTATGTTGTAAAAGGTGTTAAGAGCAATCTCACAGCCTGGAAGAGAAATAAAACCATAAAAAGGGCCATGGAGACACTGAGGATAGTTACCCACGAACCTGCCATACTCCACTGGAGCAAGGATGGATGGAAGACAGTAAAGGACAATGAACTCATGGATTCAGGGCTTGGAGTTTTCTATACAGATATTCCCATAGGCACAGTTCATCCAGGGGATATAGTTATATTCACTTTTTACTATCCCATAGAGGATGAATGGGAGGGAAGGGATTATAGGATAGCGGCGGAATAGGACGGTCTAAAAATATATTTTTATCAGAAGGGCTGTATTAAGCTATCACAGATGAGAGACGCCTTCTTATCAATCCCTGGATACACGATTTTTCAGCATTAAACCTCTGGTCAGATACTGTTTCTTACAAATAATTTTGTGACAGATGCGGGTGCGGTATAAAAAAGGTGAAACGATAATAATAGGGTTTGGAGGGAATAAGTGAGTTGGTTTTGGATATACGCCAAATTATTTTTGTAGAAAAGGAATTTTTGGCATTTTTATTCATATTATTTAAGAGAACTCTTCTACCTTGATCCCTAACTCCTTTATCTTTTTTCTCAAAGTATTTCTGTTTATCCCTAAAAGCTCAGCTGTTTTTACCTGATTGCCGCCGGTTTTTTTTAAGACAAGTTTTATAAGGGGTCTTTCCATAAAAGGCACTACAGTGGAATAGAGTTCCTGCTGTCCCCTTCCGTCAATGCTGTTTATGAAGCCTTCAAGCCTGCTGGCAATGATATCCTCAAGAGACTCTCTACTTTGTTTTTTCTGCGGTAGGGCAAGATCGTCTGGCGAAAGCACTGGATTGGGTGATAACAGAACAGCCCTCCTTAATATATTCTCAAGCTCTCTCACATTGCCTGGCCACGAGTATCCCTTAAGCGCATCAGCTGCCTTCGGCGATAATGTCCTCGGTTCAACACCCATCTCCTCCTGAAATTTGTGCAGAAAGTATTCAGCAAGGAGCAGTATGTCATCTTTTCTATTCCTTAAAGGCGGAAGCTTTATAGTAACAACATTGAGCCTGTAGAGCAGGTCTTCCCTGAATCTTTTTTCTTCAACTGCTTTTTCTAAGTCTTGATTTGTTGCAGTTATGATTCTTACATTCACTTTGATTGATTGTCTGCCGCCGACTCTGTAAAATTCTTGTTCTTGAATAGCTCTTAAGAGCTTGCTCTGCAGGTCAAGAGACATGTCGCCGATTTCGTCTAAGAAAAGCGTCCCGTTATGCGCAAGCTCAAACTTCCCTTCCTTTGCCTCCCCTGCGCCGGTGAATGCCCCTTTTTCAAAACCAAAGAGCTCGCTCTCCATCAGCTCCTTTGGTATGGCTGCTGAGTTAACGGCAATAAACGGCCCTTCATTCCTCGGAGAGTTTGTGTGGATAAGCTTTGCAACCAACTCTTTTCCTGTTCCGCTTTCTCCCTGAATAATCACCGGAACATCCTTTGGCGCAATCCTGCCCATGGTCTTGAAAACATCCTGCACCGCCTTGGCTTTGCCAACGAAAGTTATTTCCTTTGCAACCCTCTCCTTTAATCTGTCCTTAAGGTTAGAAACCTCTTCCTTTAATTTCTTGTGCTCAAGGGCCCTGTCAACGATTATTTCTAATTCGCCTATATCAAACGGTTTTGTTATATAGTCAAAGGCGCCGCGCTTCATGGCCTCTATGGCGTTTTTCATTGTCCCCTGTGCTGTCATTATGATAATTGGAATCTGACAGCCGGCCTCTCTTATCTCTTTTAAGACATAGAGGCCGTCTTTTTCAGGCATCCTTATATCCATGATTGCGATTGAGAAGTCTTGCCCCTTCAGCATCTCAAAGGCTGTCTTGCCATCCCGCGCCTCTGACACCTCTACCTTTTTGCCTTCAAACATGCGTCGAAGAACCCACAATATGGCTTCATCGTCATCTACTATCAAAACCCTATTCTTCACCCCGTTAGACCTCTCTTTAAGACACGACAATTTTATTTTTTACTAGCCCCGGGCCATATTCCCTAGTCCCTATTTTTATGCTATCGGCAGAAATACTGAAATAGTTGTCCCTTTTCCTTCAGTACTCTCTATCCTGAAAAATCCCCCATGTTCCTTAATAATTCTGAATGACAAAGCAAGGCCAAGGCCGCTTCCCTTTGCCTTGGTTGTAAAAAATGGCGTAAACAGTTTTTCCATATCATGCTTTGATATGCCGCAGCCATTGTCTTTTATCTCTACAGAGGCCATCTTGGCTGCCTTATAACCCGGCTGAGGATTGGCCTCACTACCTTCAATTAGATGAAAATCTGTAAGCATCCTGGTATTTACCATTATTTTACCGTCTCTGGCAACCGCTTCAATGCTGTTTTTTATAAGATTTAAGAAAACTTGTATGAGATGCTCTTTATCGCCTATAACCAGCGGCAGGCTTGGATCATAGCTTTTAATTATATGCACTCCCTTATCCTGCGCCATGGCGTCCCCGAGCAGTATAACCGTGTCTAAGACCTCATGGATGTTTATGGGCAGAGGATTTATCCTGCGTGGATTTGCAAAATCCAGAACCTCTTCAAGAATCTTATTGAGCCTGTCAACCTCTCTTATAATAACACCTGTATATTCAGATAGCGCCTTTTCTTTGCTCTTACGCTCCAAGAGCTGAGCAGCTCCTCTGATTCCGCCCAAGGGGTTTTTTACCTCGTGGGCTATGCCTGCTGCGAAGGTGCCTAAAAAGGCGAGCCGGTCTTTTCTTACAGATTCTTCTTGAATGGATTTTATGCTGGAAAGGTCTCGTAAAAGTGCGGTCGCGCCAATTATATCGCCATTTGTTGGATTAAGCACGGTAGTTGTGGTTACTGCAACCGGCACACTATTCCCCATCCTCTGAGAGATTATATTTTCATGCTCTATAAAAACCTTGCCTGCTTTCAGGGTTTTTTCCATTATCTCTGTGAGCCATGTGTCCTTCGGGAATACATCTGATAGAGCTTTCCCAACGGTTAATGACCGTGATAATCCGGATATCCTTTCGGCAGCTTGATTATAGACAGTAATAATCATTGAGGTATCTATGCCGACAACCCCTTCTCCGAGGCATTCTATAATATTTTCACAGATATTTGCCTGCATCAAAATAAAGCCCTTTTTGAGCAGTAGTATAAAAATAGAAATAAGGAATAAGCGGCAAGAAATATAACCTCATTTCTAATCTCTGCTTTCTGTTTTTCTCAAACCTATCTTTGATGTCATCTCTGTAAGCCTTCCTCTGACATCGCCAAATAAGATTAAATCCTTTGCTACGGCAAAAACAGGGATAAGTTCTTTCGTGAAGTGTACCTCTACATTGCCTGTCTGGGAGCCGAAAAGTTCTTTGTCTATTACTATATCAGCAAGGTATGCCGTTTCATCAGGGTTAGGGTTTATTCTTGAATTTTTTTCCTTATCTGCAGCAATCTTTACAGGGATCGTTGATACGCCCTTTACCGGGAATGTGGGAACATGAAATTTCTTACCAGCCTCAATGTGACCATAGACTCCAAACCTGAAATTATAAAAACCTGTAAGCGCGTCATCATAATATATATCTGGAGGAATAGTTCCTTCCGCTTCTTTTTCTTCTTTTCCCCCTCCCCAACTTTTCCAGTGGTATGTCCTTTTGGTGTAATCCACATCAGTATAACCATATCTTGTCCCGCTGCCTATTACAACAACCTTTTCAAACCTTTTTGTTCTGAACCTTTTGCCGTCGTCTGTTTCTTCCGCATAGGCGCGGTATATGTCCTTTCTGTAGCTCGTAATAAATCCGATAAATCCCATGGCCTCTGCTGTAAGCGTTATTTCGTAAATATTGGCGTCTTTTTTGTGAATGCCAATCTTACCCATTGCGGCCTTCTTAAACCACCAGAAGCCGATAGTATAAGTAAATTCTTCTCCGTCAAAATATTCGCCGATAGTTGCATTTCCCCTGACAATATTATCACTGATAGATTTAGGCTGACTTAAGGCTAAAGAATCTAATAAGTAGATATTGATTAAGTTGGCAAGGAACAAGATAGCAATATAATGAAAGCGGAGATTTCTAACGGGGGTCGCCCCGTTAGAAGCTTCATCCGTTGGGGGCAAGCCTCTATCGGAAGCAAGTATTTTTTTAATAAGCAAGCTTCTCACGGGGTTCATAGCATACCTTTATCAAAAACATGATTAAAAGGCAAGGTAGAGAGAGTGCAGCAGATACATTTTTCGGGTTGACCACGAAGATGATTGCTGATAAAATGCATAAAAATTTTGGAGGATAATCTAATACTTAAAAGATGAAAAAACGTTGGATAGTAAATGCCCCTGACATAGAGCTTCAAGGTCTTTTAGGTAGGGAGCTGAGAATCTCTCCTTTGACGGCTCAGCTTCTGATAAACAGAGGCCTCCGATGTTCATCGGAGGCCTTTTCTTTTCTCTCTCCGTCCCTTAAGGATTTGCACGATCCGTTTACGATGAAGGATATGGACAAGGCAGCGCAAAGGATTGTAAAGGCAATTAAAGAACAAGAAAAGATTACCGTCTATGGCGATTACGATGTTGATGGGGTAGCGGCTACAGCGCTGCTGTGTCTTTTTCTCAAAGAAATCAGTTTGGGAATATCAGACAGCATCAGGTTTGACTATTATATACCTGAACGAATGAAAGAGGGCTATGGTCTTAATAATAATGCGCTCAAACATCTGTCAGGTTCCGGCACAAAACTTGTTATCACAACCGATTGCGGCATTGCAAATTATGATGAGATAAACTTTGCCCGGGGCATTGGCCTTGATGTAATTGTTACCGACCATCATGAACCGCCCGACCCATCCTCCGGACGGGCGTCCCGACTTCCTCCGGCATATGCAATATTAAATCCAAAACAAACCAATTGCCCCTTTCCCTTCAAAGAGCTTGCAGGCGTCGGGGTTGTGTTTAACCTTATCATTGCCCTGAGGGCCAAACTGCTGGGATGCGGGATGTGGGATGCGGGAGGAGCAAAACCAAATCTTAAAAAATATACCGATATTGTTGCCCTCGGTACCATTGCTGATATGGTGCCGCTCCAGGGTGAGAACAGGATTTTGGTTAAGTATGGATTGGATGAGCTTACTTTTAGCAAAAGGCCGGGCATAAAGGCCCTCAAAGAGGTAAGCGGTTTGGGGACAGATTTGAAATCTGTCCCCATAAAGACAGGCTCTGTCGGATTCCAGCTTGCGCCAAGGATAAATGCAGCAGGAAGATTGACTAAGGCAAGCATGGGCGTAAAACTGCTTATTACAGAGGATGATAAAGAGGCAATGGATATTGCCAGAGAACTGGACAGGGAAAATATTGACAGGCAGAGATTGGAAAAGGATATACTGTCAGAGGCAATGGAGACAGTGGAGACAGAGGATTTTGAGATTGATAAGAAGAGGGCGATTGTGCTTGCAAAAGAAGGGTGGCACCCCGGCGTTATTGGGATTGTAGCGTCAAGATTGATAGACCGCTACCGCAGACCAACAGCAGTAATAGCATTAAAAGATGGCGTTGGCAAAGGCTCTGCGCGGGGGATAAAGAGATTTCATATCTTGGATGGATTACAACAATGCGAAACCTTTTTAGAAAGATACGGAGGCCACAAGATGGCTGCCGGCTTTACTATCAAGGAAGATAAAATCAGGGAATTTGAGGCTGCTTTTTATGCGCTCACGGAAAAAGCTTTGACTGTTGAAGACCTTATCCCAGAGATATCATTAGATTCCTATGTTGCATTAAATGAACTGAATGAGCAAATCGTCCGGGAGATGGAGAGCCTTGCGCCATTTGGTTTGGCAAACCCGGAGCCTCTTTTAGGAGCCACAGACACACATATAATTCAGAGCGAAGTGGTTGGCAATAATCATTTGAGGCTCAAAATAAGAAACGGGTCGCGGGTCTGGGATGGGATTGCATACGGCAAAGGAGATATACATCCATTGAATGGGAATGGTTTTGATATTGCATTTATTCCTTATATTGATGAATGGAATGGCAATAAGAATTTAAAACTGAAGGTGAAAGAGATAAGATAGACTGCGAGTTGTTAGTCTACAAGCCTGCAAGTTTTTGAACTCTTAAACTTGAGGCTTATAGACTTTTAGACCGTATTTATCTTGACATAACTTAAAAAAGAAAATATATTTCTTTCCTACCACAGTTAGCGTAATTTCAAAAATCGGAGGTAATTTACTTGTGGCGAAAAGCAAATTTTTGAAAAGGCCTGTCAACCCTGTGGAGATTGTTTCAGGCGCAGAGGTGAGCGAGCTTTTAAGCAGGATGGCGGATACTGCATTTCAGGGGAAAAATCTGGCGATTGCCGTTGATGTATGGGAGCAGATGCTTAAGAAAGATGTCACCATATTTTTTGGTCTCGCAGGCGCAATGGTTCCTGCGGGCATGAGAAAGGTTATCGTATATCTCATTGAGAATAAATTTATAGACTGTCTTGTTTCTACTGGCGCCAATCTGTTTCATGACATACATGAGACCCTCGGAAAATATCACTGGCAGGGACATGCCATGGCAAACGATGAGGAGCTTAAAGACGAAGGCATTGACAGGATATACGATGTCTTTGCTGTTGAAGATGAGTTTCAAAGCGCTGATGCGTATTGTTATCGGTTTTCAAAGACACTTAAAAAGAGACCGTATACAACAAGGGAATTTTTATATCTTCTCGGCAAACAGCTTTCTAAAGGCGCAAAGGAAGACGGGATACTTACGGCCGCTTATAAGGCAAATATCCCTGTTTACTGTCCTGCTATAGGCGATTCATCCATCGGCATTGGCCTTGCCATGAATCCAAAAGAAGAAAATTTTCTGTTTGATGTAATTGGAGATGTAAAGGAGACAGCCCTTATTGCCGCACGCGCAAATAATACGGGTGTTGTTTATGCAGGCGGCGGGACGCCGAAGAATTTTATCCAGCAGACAGAGGTTACTGCAACACTTATGGGCAAGAATGTATCGGGCCACAAGTATGCGGTTCAGATTACGGCCGACGCGCCGCACTGGGGAGGACTTTCAGGCTGCACATTTGAAGAGGCCCAGTCATGGGGGAAAATTGCAAAAAAGGCAAAGATGGTTACCGTGCACTGCGACACGACGATTGCCCTTCCTATTATTGCTACAGCGCTTGCGAAAAGGATGGAAGGGTTTAGGAGGAAAAGGGTTCAAGGGGTCGAAGGGTCAAGGGTTCGTGGATAATAAATTTACTTGAATCCTGAGTTAACATAATATGAGGCAGAAACAATAGTATGACTAAAAAATTGCCCATCACCCTGCCGTTCAATTTCGGCGGTCTTGAGGGAAGACTTTCATCGTTCAAGAACGCAAACTTTGTAATACTGTCTGTGCCGTATGATTTAACGGCATCTTATGGAAGCGGTATGCGCAACGGCCCCCTTGCCATTATTGAGGCATCAACCCACATGGAATTATATGATGAAGAGTTGCGCGCAAATACCTATGAGGCAGGTATTCACATACTGCCGCTTTTGGAGTCCACAACACTCGGCCCGGAGGAGATGATACACAGGGTGCATGAGGCCTCTCAATATATTCTGAAAGAAAAAAAGATACCGGTCATGCTGGGAGGAGAGCATAGTATTACCCTCGGCATGGTGAATGCGCTCAAGAAAAAATATCCCAATCTGTCTGTACTACAGTTTGACGCACATGCGGATATGAGGGATTCCTATCAGGATAACCCCTTTAATCATGCTTGTGTGGCAAGACGGATTTCGAAAGTTTGTCCCCTTGTTCAGGTTGGGATAAGGAGCCTGAGCGCGGAAGAGGCAAAATTTTTAAGTCAAAAGTCTGGAAAAACCCAAAAGCCAAAATCCAAAATCACCGTGTCTCCACCTATTATGCCCCAGACCTGCATACTAGCCCTCCGGTTGAGGAGATTTGCAATAAACTGACTGATGATGTCTTTATAACCATAGACCTTGATGTATTTGACCCCTCTATTATGCCGGCTACAGGCACGCCGGAGCCCGGTGGGATGGGGTGGTATGATGTGCTTGGGATAGTAAAGGCTGTTGCATCAAAGAAAAAGGTTGTTGGTTTTGATGTGGTTGAGCTTTGTCCAATCCCTGGAAACATAGCCCCCAATTTTTTGACAGCGAAACTTGTTTACAGGATGATGGGATACATAAATACAGGCAGAGGTGGCGGTCGGTAGAGGTAAATAGGAGAAAAGGAACTTCATCTTTCTTTGCTTTTACCGAGACCTTAAGCTGCATTATCAATCGAAAGGAGAGACGAAATGCTACTTGTCCCAAAGAGGGTGTTTTTTACAAAAGGGGTCGGTACCCATAAGGAGGAGCTGCATTCTTTTGAACTGGCATTAAGAGATGCGGGCATAGAAAAATTTAATATCGTTACGGTATCCAGCATCTTCCCGCCCGGTTGTGCGATAGTCAGCAGGGCGCAAGGACTACAGATGCTTTCACCGGGGCAGGTGGTATTTTGCGTTATGAGCAGATGCTGTTCCAACGAGCCAAGGCGGCTCATGGCAGCCTCTGTCGGATGCGCAATCCCGATGGATAAAAAGCAATATGGATATTTAAGCGAGCACCACGCATTTGGACAGACAGATAAGGCTGCCGGCGATTATTCAGAAGACCTTGCGGCAGCCATGCTTGCGTCAACTCTGGGCATTGAACTGGATCAAAATCTTGGATGGGATGAGAAAAAAGAGATATACCGTATAAGCGACAAAATAGTTAAAACCACTAACATCACTCAATCTGCTATTGTAAGGGGAGATGGAAGGTCCACAACGGTCATTGCTGCAGCAGTCTTGATATTGTAATACGGAGCGAGCCAACCGTATTGGCGTGAAGACGGCGACACGGTCGCCTCGGTCCACAATGGGGATAGCTTGGCTAATATCGTAGATTTAGGATTAGCGTGGGAGTGGATTTATGACCAAGACTTCATTTATGATATTGACAAGGCATGTCAACAAAAGGGATTAAAAAGCTATATAATACAGCCATCCAATCTTGATGAAACTTTGGCAATGATGGCCGGTGGGGTGCTTATTATAAGGGCGCTTCTTGACAGGGCATCAGATGTAATTCCGAGATTTTACGACCTTATCCATCTGGCAAGGAAGGGGCATTTCTGGATGATAAATGAATTATCCCTCCTTCCGCGGGCAGTTGATAAGGCGACCATGCATCTGGAATTCCTTTCTGCGGGCATTGATGTACCGTATACAATTATTTTGTCTCCGTGGCAGAAAAGTCCGCTGGTAGACCTGTCAAAAGTAAAAAGGCTTGGCAGGCCGTTTATTATAAAACCTGCCTGCGGCGGCGGGGGCGTAGGGGTGGTTACAAATGCCAGAAGCATTAACCAGATTATAAAGGCGCGGATGGAGATATCCCACGATAAGTATCTGCTTCAGGAAAAGATTGTCCCTAAAATTTTGGAAAAAGGAAGAAGGGCATGGTTCAGGGTATTTTATGTGGGCGGCGCAGTGATTCCATGTTGGTGGAATGATATCACACATGTATATGAAGAGCTTAAGATAGAAGAGGTAAAAAAATACGGACTTCTTACATTAGAAGAAATTATAAAGAAGATATCGCAGATATGCAACCTTGATTTCTTTTCCACAGAGATTGCAATGAGAGGCGATGGAAAATTTATTGTGGTTGACTATGTAAATGATATGTGCGACATGAGGAAAAAATCTCGGCATTATGACGGCGTGCCTGATAATGTGGCGGATGAAGTAATCACGAGGCTTGTGAGCTATGTGGAGGAGCGATTAATGGAAAAGGTTAAGGCTTAAGGCTGAGGTTTAGGTTGAGAAATTCTAAACCTAAAGTTTATGAAGATTGGTATAACTTATAATATTAAAGAGAATGCATCTGAGGACAAAAGCCTTCCGCCTGATTTTTTTGCAGAGTGGGATGATGAAGATACCATAGAGGCTGTCCGGGCGGCCCTTGCAAAAAGGCATAATGTTGTTTTAATAGAGGCTGATGATGATGCATATGGCAAGCTAAAATCCTCCAGGCCTGATATTGTTTTCAATATCGCAGAGGGCTTATGGGGGCAGAGCAGAGAGTCTCAGATACCAGCCATGCTGGATATGCTAAGGATACCCTATACCGGTTCAGGGCCGCTAACGTTAGCTATCTGCATGGATAAGGCAAGGGCTAAAGAAATTATGGCATATCACAATGTTCCAACGGCTAAATTCTTTGTAATTACAAATTGCGAATTGCGGATTGCGGATTTGAAATCCCAAATCGCAAATCTCAAATTGCTATCTTTTCCCCTTATTGTAAAGCCTCTCTACGAAGGCTCCAGCAAAGGTATACGAAATAATTCTGTAGTCCGTGACGAGGTTGAGCTTAGGGAGAGAGTTGGGTGGGTCATTGGAGAGTATAGACAGCCTGCCCTCATAGAGGAGTATCTTGAAGGTAGAGAGTTTACCGTTGCCATGATTGGCAATGGCAATTATTTAAAGGTGTTTCCTATTGTAGAGATAATCTACTCAAGCCTTCCAGCAGGCGTAAATTCAATCTATTCTTATGAGGCGAAGTGGATATGGGATAGGCCAGATAATCCCCTTGAAATATTTAAGTGCCCTGCGGATATTGACAATAAACTTAAAAAGGATATAGAAACTGTATGCAGGGATGCTTTTAATATCCTTAACATAAAGGACTGGTGCAGGATAGATATAAGGCTTGACGGTGAAGGAAGACCTCATATATTAGAACTTAATCCTCTGCCAGGAATTTTGCCTGACCCAAAGAACAATTCTTGTTTTCCAAAGGCAGCAAGGGCCGCCGGCATGAACTATGACGAACTTATCAATACTGTTTTAGATACTGCGTGCAAAAGGTATGGGATTAAAGTTTAATTGAACTCAAAATTCAACCTGATAGAATCAATGAAGGGTAAATCTCATGCCTGCTTATTTCGACTTTTGCATTTTGTGATTTGAGTTGATAGTCAATATGAATCTTAAAAAGGTTGCAATTATTTATAATGATGATTTAGACATGATGCAGGCTGATAAGCAAGATATTGCATCATGGCAGGGGGTTGTAGATACCGCTGAAAAGGTAGAGGCGGCCTTGAATGCTGAAGGCCTATCCACAGTTCTTATTCCTTTGAAAAATGATATAGAGGGTTTTGTCAAAACCCTTAAAAAAGAAAACGCTGATATTATTTTCAATCTCTGTGAAGGGGCAATGGGGAAGAGCGCCTTTGAAATGAATGTGGCTGCCATTCTGGAGCTTTTTGATTTTAAATTTACAGGTTCTGGTTCGCTTACACTCGGTCTTGCATTGAATAAGGGTATGGCAAAAGGTATGTTTCACGCAAGCAACATCCCGATTGTACCGTATCTTGTTTTAAAAGAGGTTCCGTCAAGATTGGCCAAGGCTCTAAGATTTCCTCTTATGGTAAAGCCTGTTCAAGAGGACGCCAGTGTTGGCATTGGTGAGGATGCTGTTGTGAAAAATATTGCAGGGCTAAAAAAGAGAGTGGATTATATTCTGAAAAATTATAAACAGCCTGCAATAGTAGAGGAATATATAGATGGAAGGGAGTTTAATATTGCAATAATAGGAAATTACAGACCGAAAGCCCTGCCTGTGTC
>JACPZB010000067.1 GCA_016195725.1 Deltaproteobacteria bacterium
ATGGCTCGGCCTAATCATGTGACAGCCGTAATGTATCGCTATGCGCATCCCATGAAACGGTTTTACAATTTTGTTTTTTATGGCAGGGATGCCGACCTCATCATGAAAAAACGGCACAAGATGGCGGAGCTTATTGCTGCCTTTAAACTCAAGCCCGATTTCCTTTAATATGGAATTTACCTTGCTCTTCTCTTTATTATCTGAATGGAGTTCTCCATTTACCGTCGCAAGATTTGACACGCATCCTGTGCAGGGGCTCACCAGGTCAACACCAGCCTTGTCAAGAAGCGCGATATTCCGCGCAGCCGTCAGAACCCACAGGCCGTGGTCAATATTATTTACAAGCGATTTTTCAGGGCAGCAGGTAAAACCATCAACATCCCGGTATGGCAGATCAAACCCATCCAGAACCATCCGCATTGATTTCTCAAGGAACGGAAAGCGGGTTTGAATTGTGCAGCCCCAAAAGATAGTGAAATCCTTCATTTCTACCATCTACTGTCTACTAAAACTATGCCGGCACACAGCAATCAACAGGGCAAACCTCAGCGCACTTTGGCGAGTCATAATGCCCTTTGCATTCAATACATACTGCCGGGTCTATGACATAGATATCCCCTTCGCTTATTGCATTGACCGGGCACTCCGGTAAGCACACTCCGCAGGCAACGCAATCTTCGGTTATCTTTAATGCCACTTTTTAATACCTCCTTTCGTTATATATGATAGATGTTGGGTGAAAGGTGATATGGGGCAGGTGAAAACCGCTTTTTTGTTTTCTTACCTTAAACCTTTGCCCTTTTACCTTTTTAAAATAATGTATACAGTATACTAACGCACATTTTTATAAAGTGCAAGAAAAAAGTTATAATGGTTTCAAACCGTTCGGCTGAGCTCACGCCGAAGCCTAAAGGTTTGAGTTACACTGTGTAGCTCAAGGCTTTAACCTTGAGGATTTATTGCTAAAAGTCTTAGCTCTGTCATCTCTTCCATTGCATACCGCACGCCTTCCCTGCCGAAACCGCTCATCTTAACCCCGCCGTAGGGCATGTGGTCTGCGCGATAGGTGGGAATGTCGTTTACAATAACCCCGCCTACCTCAAGCTCATTGTATGCATAAAAGATATTTTTTATATCCCTTGTGAAAATGCCTGCCTGAAGGCCGTAAATGGAATTATTCACCATTGAAACAGCATCCTCAAATCTTTCATATTGCTCAACGGCAACTAACGGGGCGAAGACCTCTTGCCCGCATACCTTCATTGAAGGTTTTGTGTTTGTCAAAACAGTCGGCTCAAAAAAGTTTCCATTTCTCTTGCCGCCGGTCAGGATTTTTGCCCCATCTGCAACAGCCTCTTTCAGCCACTCCTCTGTTTTCATGCCTGCCTTCTCATCAATCATCGGGCCGATGTTAGTTGATTCATCCATCGGGTCTCCGGCTTTTAAATTTTTAATATTAGCCAGAAACTTGTCGAGAAACGCATTATAAATATCTTTTTGCGCATAAATCCTCTGCACGGATATGCAAATCTGGCCTGCAAAGGAAAATGCGCCTATTACGCATCTTTTTGCGGCAAAATCAATATCGACATCAGAATGGATAATAGCGCCTGCGTTGCCGCCAAGCTCTAATGTAATCTTTTTCATGCCTGCCATTGTTTTGAGTTTTAAACCGATTGCAGCGCTTCCGGTGAATGAAAGTTTTTTTATTCTCTCATCAGCAACTAATTTTTCTGCCATAGTATTGGAACAGGGGACAATATTCAATCCTCCGGCAGGAAGGCCGGACTCGCTTATAATTTCGCCGAGAAGCAGGGCTGTGACAGGCGTCTTTGGCGCAGGTTTTAGAATGATTGTATTGCCTGATGCAATTGCAGGCGCGACTTTGTGGGAAACAAGATTTAAGGGGAAATTGAACGGCGTTATTCCGAGAATCGGGCCTATGGGAAACCGCCGGACAATGCCAAGCTTTCCTTCGGAGCCAGGCAGAAGGTCAAGGGGTATAACCTCTCCTTCAATCCTTTTAGCCTCTTCCGATGCAATCTGAAATGTATTTATCGCCCTTGAAACCTCTGTGCTTGAATCTGTTATAGGTTTTCCTGCCTCAAGCGTGATTGTCTTTGCAAGCTCTTCTTTTCTCTGCTCAAGCCCTTTGGCAATATTTTTTAAAATCTCCGCACGCTTATACGCAGGCAGTTTTCTGGTAATATCAAACGCCTTTTGAGAGGAAATAACAGCGTCTTCTAAATCTCTTCCTTCTGCAAAATAAACATGAGCAACGGTCTCATTGTTGTAAGGGTTTTTAATATCCTCTTTTTTTGAAGTTTTCCGCCACTCGCCGTTTATGAGAAATTTATATCCACTGTCAGCCATTTTCTGATTATTTCAGAAAAACGACCTTTCGTCAAATTTTTATTGCAATATTTTTTTGTTAATATGATAGTTATTCTATGGAGCAAAGCCAGAAAGGTTTCTGGAACACCTTAAAGGCAAAATGGTATCAGAAAGGTCTTAAACACAGCACACTGCCGAAGGCGGCTCTTAATATCATCCTGCCAAAGACAAAAGGCTGCAAAACCTTCCTTGATGTGGGCGCCGGATGCGGAACCCTTGCAATACCGCTTGCAAAGGCAGGCAAGAAGGTTACGGCCATTGACCCTTCGCCCGCCATGATAAAACTTTTAGACGAAGAGATAAAAAACAAGAAGCTGAAAAACATAAAAACAATCAATGCTGCATGGGGAGAGGCGGAGATAAAACCGCACGATGTAATCCTCTGCGCCAATGTGCCTGAGCTTTTGAAAAACTCCGTAGATTTTCTAAAACAGGCAACCACGCTTACCAGCAAGGCAGTGTTCTTAATAGAAGGCGCCGACCCAAATGCCGACAAATTTTATTATAAAGAACTCTATCCCCTTTTATTCAACAAATCATTTCTGCCGCGCACAGATTATTTAAAGACCTACATAGACCTCCACAACCTCGGTATCTTTGCCAATGTAGAGATAATAGAGTACAATTTTGATCAGCCCTTTGATGATATGGATGAGGCTCTGGAATTCTGGAAGGAGTATGTGGGGATTGTTACAGCAGAGCATGATGAAAAACTCAGAAACTTTTTGGAAGGCAAGCTGGAAAGGTATAAAGACTGCCTGATTGCCAGATTCCATAAAAAGTCGGCGATCATCTGGTGGCACGCCGAGCGTACTATGCCCCGCTAAGCGGGGCGGAAAAAGAATTAAGCAATGATCCCCTTAAAAGACGACAACCCAACCCGCACCTTCCCCTTTGTAACCATCCTTATCATTGCAGCTAATATCCTGGTATATATCTATCAATTAACATTAGGGGCAGCGGCCGGCGAGTTTTTTATTCTGCGGGCAGGGGCCCTGCCGTATGAGATAACCCATTTTGTTGATATATACCCGCTGGCATTTATCCCGCCGCCGCTAACCTTGTTTTCAGCCATGTTTGTCCATGGGGGGTTATTGCATGTTGGCGGCAATATGCTCTATCTCTGGATATTCGGCGACAACATAGAAGACAGGTTAGGGCGCTTTAGATTTTTATTATTCTATATTCTGACAGGAATTATAGCAAGCCTTGCCCACATAATTATGATGCCGAATTCTACACTGCCAATGATAGGAGCAAGCGGCGCTATTGCAGGCATACTTGGGGCATACCTTGTTTTATATCCAAGGGCCAATGTCCTTACGTTTGTATTTTTATTCTTCTTTGTAGATATTGTAAGGATTCCTGCTATAATCTTCATAGGTCTATGGTTCTTGTTTCAGCTATTGAGTTCCGGAGCAGGCGGAGGCATTGCCTGGTATGCCCACATCGGCGGTTTTATGGGAGGCGTGGCATTGGTAAAGTTGTTTGAGAAAAAGAGAAGAAAATTTAGGTAAGATTTGATATGACAGCAAATATATTTTCAACAGCGAGGGAATATAATGCTCAATGAAAAGCAAAAACTTATGCAGATAATAAACCTCGGTCTTGAAGTTGCACAGGTTAAGGATATTGATTTGCTTCTGGAGAGGATTCTCACAGAAGCAAGGCGGTTTGTCAATGCTGATGCCGGTTCTATTTATATAAAGGAAAATGACAAATTGATGTTCAGCTATACCCAAAATGAAACCCTCAGACAAAAACTGCCAGCCGGCAGAAAGCTTATATATTCTACCTTTTCAATCCCCATCAACGATAAGTCCATTGCAGGTTATGTGGCCCTTACGGGCAAGACCTTGAATATTGAGAATGTTTACAAATTGACGGAAGGCGTTTCTTATTCATTTGATAAGCATTATGACGAGGTATCCAAATATTGCACACAGTCAATGCTGACCCTCCCTTTAAAGACCCATAGGGGAGATGTAATCGGTGTGCTTCAGCTTATTAATGCTCAAGACAAAAATAGGAATATAGCGCCATTCGCAAAGGAAGATGAGCCCCTTATCATGCATTTCGCTAATAATGCAGCTATGGCTGTAGAACGCGCATTGATGACAAGGGCGATTATCTTAAGGATGATAAAGATGGCTGAACTGCGCGACCCAAAAGAAACCGGGGCGCATGTAAATCGCGTAGCTTCATATTCAGTTGAGATATATGAGGCGTGGGCATTGAAAAAAGGTGTTTCTCAAAAAGAGATTGATAAGAATAAAGACATCCTGAGAATGGCTGCAATGCTGCATGATGTGGGGAAGGTGGCAATTTCAGATGTTATATTAAAGAAGCCTGCCAAATTGGATATGGATGAATTTGAGATTATGAAGCAGCATACCTATCTGGGGGCAAGGCTATTTTCTGATAAGTATTCTGAGTTTGATGATGCAGCTTCGCAGGTTGCATTACAGCACCATGAAAGGTGGGATGGGAATGGATATCCTGGGCATATTGACCCAATGACCGCTCAACCTGTTTCAAATTGTAGAACCGAAAAGGGCGCAGCCTGCGGAAAGAAAGGCGAGGAGATTCCTCCTTTTGGCCGGGTTGTTGCAATTGCAGATGTATATGATGCATTATGCTCTCGCAGGGCATATAAAGAGCCGTGGGATGAATCCATGGTTTTGGAAAACATGCGTGAAGATGCGGGCAAGCATTTTGATCCAGATATGATTGAGGCATTCTTTTCAAGCCTTGATGTTATTCGAAATATTGCGGAACGGTATCCGGATAAATAATTGACCCTTGACAAATCATCTCTTGCTTTATACAATAAAGCAGTTTTAGTGTTTTGCTTTCGGCAAAACAGATAATTTATCAAGGGTTGAGTTTGAATTTAAAAGTCTTGACATAATTTGAGGGGTTTTGATAAATTTGTAATAAATAGTTGTAAATTTCCACACCCTTACAGGTGTAGCATTGACTATTTCTTGCTTTTCTATAGCCATTCATCTACGGCCTTGTGTTCGTAATTTTTTTGGTGTAGGGGGCAAAGGCTTTGATTGGGTAAATTCTTATGAGGCGGTTTTCTGTAATAGTTTTGCTTGCGGCAGCGCTTGCCATGAATATTGATGTGGTTTGCAAATCATTGTGCCTGTCGGGACACGGTGGCACAGCCGATGCCCATGCATCTCACAAGACAATAAATCACGAAATGCCAAAAAGCGATATGTGTCCGATAACACATGGTGCTGATCATACTTCTCATCATAATATCCCAAAGACATTCATAAAATGCGGCTGCCCTGCAGACGATCTGGCATCCCTCGGATATGAACTCACCATAGCAGAGCCGGTTAAAGATTTAAGGCCTTACCCTTATATTGTTTCAAAAACCCATTCACAGGAAATAATCTTTCTAAGCAATGAACCAATCCCGTTAGAAGGACCTCCAAAAATACTCGCCTGATTTTTTCGTATCTCCAAACTTTTAGTAAGAGACCGGGCAAGAAGCGGCTGAGTTTAGTCTGTTTGTGCCTTCTCTTAGCCTTGCATATATTCATACATAAACGGAGGTCATTTACCATGAAGAGATGCTTATCTATATTTTTACTGGCAACAGTTTTTTTAGTTTCATTAACCGGTTTGAGTTTTTCATGTGATTACTGTATGCTTTCCCAAGGGCTGTCTCCCTTACAGACAACCACCGGCATAGGTCTGCGGGTAGATGAGCGGTATACGGTGCTGAACAAGATGTATAAAGGAACAAGCGAGGTGAATAACCCTGGGAATGAGGAGACTCATCTTACCACCCAGGTTACCGCTTTTTATGCCATAAACCCTGACCTCACAGCTATGGCGCTTGCGCCCTATGTGAGAAGAACCATGAAAGAGTGGGATAATGTGGAGATGAAGTTTATGAAAGGGGAGGCGTCAGGTTTGGGGGATATTGTCCTCATGGGCAGATACACCTTCTATAGGCGGCATGAGTTGGATTCCACGACCATTGTAGCCGGCCAGGCCGGGGTAAAGCTTCCTACAGGGGCTACCAATGCAAAAAATGATATGGGTATGTATATGGATGCCCATATACAGCCAGGCACAGGCTCTACCGATATACTTCTGGGATTAAACTTAAGCCATGCTATAAGCAGGTTCACCATTGCCGCCAACCTCCTCTACTCTATGAATAATGAAGGGAAGACAGGGGATGCAAAACATCAATTCGGAGACGCATTTACCTATGACGCAACAGGCATCTACCGGATATATCCGGCAGCACCGCCTGGACCAACGGTATCCCTTGCCCTTGGCGTTGCAGGAGAGCGGAGAGATAAAGAAAAGATTGACGGTGTAACACAGAACGGCAGCGAGGGGCATGTAATCTATCTCAATACAGGGCTTTTGTTCATACCTCATCCGCAATGGATAGTGGAGCTAAATTATAGACCTGCTATATATCACGACCTGCCTGCCAAGCCGTCAGGAGAGGGACAGATGGGTGAAGATTACAAGGCAACATTGTCTGTTTCTTATCTGTTTTAGAGGAGGGTCAGTATGCATCGTACAGGTATATCTGCAATCCTTTTATCGTTGGCAATCTGGGGATGCGCAACCATTCCCCGGGTTACCGATATGGAGATACAGGAGGCTATGAAGATAACCGGCGACCCGGCAGTCGGAAGGGTTGTTTACGAAAAAAACTGCATCTACTGTCACAGGGAGAAAGGCGAAGGAGGAGGGATTGCCAGTGGGACGCTGGAAAAGAGTATGTCAAAGAGAGATGAAGACCTTTACAGGTCTATAAAGCAAGGGATGGAAACCTGGATGCCTGCATTTCCCAAACTCAGCGCAAAGGAGACCGTGGATGTTATTGCCTATGTCAGGGAACTACTGCGGAGGTAGAATGAAAGGGGGCTTGATACTCGCCTTGCTATTATGCCTGGCCTTTTCTACCCCGTTGGCGTATGGGTTAGAAAAGGGTCTTTTGCGCTCTCTCGGGATCCAAGAATTACGGCAAGAGGCCCCTGATTTCACTCTGATAAACCCTGACGGCAAGAAGATAAGCCTTAGTGATTATAAGGGGAATATGGTCATAATTCACATCTGGGCCACATGGTGCAAGCCGTGTAAAGAGGAATTTCCGCTCTTTGAAAAGGTTTATCAGAAATTTAAGGGTGAGAATGTAGTGTTTTTGCCGATCGCCATAGATGCAAAGGCAACGCAAGAAGATATTGATAGATTTGCAAAAGGGCTTGGCGCGAGCTTTCCTGTGTATCTGGCAAAGCAAGGGAATATCACGGACAGATACTGGACATGGGGTGTGCCAACGACATACTTCATTGACAAAAAAGGATGGATAGCAGGCAGGGCGCTGGGGCCGAGGGACTGGGCATCGGATAGCATCAATAATCTTATCAACGCACTGTTGGAAGAAAAATAGATGAAAAGATTTTTTGCAATAGTTCTGCTTTTCGCCGTGCTTGCCATGAATATGGATATGGTTTGCCAATCATTGTGCCTGTCAGGACACGGCGATATGACTCGTGCCCACGCATCTCATAAGACAACAAACCACGAGATGCCAAAAGCAGATATGTGTCCGGTCAAACATAATCATTCCCAAGAGTCTCACCATGATATGCCTCAAACATTAATAAAATGCGATTGCCCCGCAGACCATGTGGTGTCTATTGGTTTTGAACTCACTATGGCAGACACTTTTATTGATGTAAAACCCCGCCTCACCATCATTTCAAAAATCCATCCGCAAAAAGAAAACTTTTTAAGCAGCGAATCCGCTCCATTAGAGGGACCACCCAAGCTCATCTCCTGATTTCTCTCCGCATTCAGATTAAATAAAAGGACTATGGATAGAGCGTAGGGATTGGTCTTTGCCGGTCTCAAGCCCCTATCTCCTATCCTCTATTTTTCAGGGAGGCATCTCATGTTCTACAAGATAATAACAGAGTGCGGCCATATGGGCGCAGGAAACTCTATTGACAGGGTTTGGTTTATCAAAGGTGAAAACCCATTATTAGTCCTTCATAAGGCAAGAAGATTGCCTATGGTAAAGAGAAAAAATACCACTCTTGCTGTTAAGCTGATAAAGGAGATAAGCAAGGAAGAATACATAAGCGGCATAAACAGCAAGAGGGCAGCAGTGTATTACTGATGCAGCGCTTTACCGGGCGGATACCCGGATATCCGCCCGGATACTAAAACAAAAACAGAGGAGGTAAAAACAATGAAGAGAAAGTTGCTTGTGATTTTAGTTATGTCCGTATTTGTTCTGGCGCCAAGCCTTTATGCCCAGACAGCAGCAGAACATGCTCAGGAAGGGGTAAAACATGCAAAGGAAGGGATAGAGCATGTGAAGGAGGCAATAAAGCACCTTGAGGAGTCTATTGCAGCAGGCGGCGACTCCCACGCAAAAGAGGCAATTGAACATGCAAAGGAGGCCATTAAGCATGCTGAGGAATCAATAACCCATGCTGAACAGGCCTCAGGAAAACCTGCAAAGAAGAAGTAGACGATTAACCATGCGGATACCCGGGTGTCCGCATGGAGCTTTTCAAATAAAGGGAGGATAGGATGAAAAAGATAGTGTTTGCAATTCTCTTTCTTGTTTTATTTCCATTTGCGGCTTTCAGCGAGGATAAGGAGACGACAAAGTTAGAGGATGTCGTTGTTACAGGCACAAGGGAGGCGGAGTCGGCAAAAGAGGTTCCTCAGACAGTTGGTGTAGTAAAGGGTGAGGAAATAAAGGATTTAAAACCATCGCATCCAAAAGAGGCGGTGAATAGAGTGCCGGGCGCATGGATAACCTTCAACTGCAGGTGAAGGGCATATAACCGCCATTCGTCAGCCTCTTACAACAAACCCTGTTTATCTATTCCTTGAGGACGGCATTCCAATCCGCTCAACAGGGTTTTTCAACCACAATGCGCTTTATGAAATCAATATTCCAGGCGCAGACAGAATAGAGGTGATGAAGGGACCGGGAACCGCATTGTATGGAAGCGATGCCATAGGCGGGGCGATAAATGTGATGACAAAGGCGCCGTCTCTTACACCCGAAATAGAAATAACCCCTGAGGCAGGCGAAAACGGCTGGTACCGTATCCTTGCAACAGGCAGCCTTACATGGGACAGCCACGGCGTTCGTCTTGATTTAAACGATACACATACAGACGGCTGGCAGGATGACACGGCATACGACAGGCAGGCGGCAACCCTTCGTTATGACTATGCGCTGAATGCGACAACAAGTGCAAAGACTGTGATTGCCTATTCCAATATTGACGGCCATGGTGAATCAGCAGGACTATCAAAAAAAGATTATGAGACCCGGCCGCTCTGCCAAAGCATCCGCAAACTCTTGAGATGCCGTTTCCTTCCCCCACACCTTAATCGGCCCTTTCACAGCATCATTTTGAATCATCACCATCCCATCCCGCGCATACACCATCTGCATCTTTAAATAAACATCCCCCATAGACGAAGCCACCTTCCCGCAAGTGGAAAGAGTCATATTGCTGTGACGCTTATGCAGGAGTGGCTTGCAGAGAGGGTTGCGGTTGAGGATGGATATGGTGGTGTTGTTTGCCGGGATGGGTATCCACGATTTGTGCCTGTGGTAGAGCTTTTGTTGGAGATACAGGCATCGTGGTAGTGATATAACCGGATATAAACGGGTTATAGATAATTACGCAATAAGACATGCTATGAATGAGCACGGCGATCCTAAGACCGAGGAACCACGAGGGCAGATTGCTTTAACGAAAGAAGATTTTCAGAGAATACCGGATATTGTGGAGAACCCTGATAAGGTGGAATCCGCAGGTAAATCAGCGCTTGGTCTTGATGTTATCCGTTACATTAAAAAGGATAACGGGATTATTTATCACATAGAAGAAATCAGGAAGGGCAGAAGGCATGTACCTTTCTTGAGTATGTATAAAACTAAAGCAGGGGCGGCGAGTGATGCGCCTTTACAGTCTCCTGCAAAGTCCCCCTCTCAAGCGTCCGAAACGTTCCCCCCCTGCTTCTAAGATAAATATACCACCATCTGAAAAGCCTGTCAAGGGGGAAGGAATGGGTTTTGTGCCAGACAAGCAATTTCGCCGTGAGGCCACAACAGAGACTGAGGTTGGCGCGCCGCAGAAGCGAAGCGATATTGTCCGGTTTTTATCTGAGAAATTAAATCTGCCTGTGAGAACGGGCAGATTTAGAGGCGGCAATAAGGGTGTGATGGGCATATTCAAAATTAAACCTGAGGTTGTAAGGTCAAAGTTTGCCAATGACATAGAAACCATCTCGCATGAGATAGGCCATGCCCTTGAAAAATATCTCTGGCCCGAAACAAGGGATGCAAAGGGCAATTTGACAGGAACGGCATTTAAAGACTTTGCCAATGAGCTTAATGCCATAGCTTCTCAGCCGAGGAAGGGGCAGCCTATAGAACCGGTAAAGAGGGCGTCATCTCTGTTGCATGGCTTGACGGAAGGGAGAAACTTGTCCCTGCGGGCATTAAGCAGGGAAAGCAGGGTGTCTCATCCGCATATTTTGCCAGGTCAACAAACGGCGGCAGGACATTTGAGAAGAATATCAAGCTGGACGACAATGCCTGTCCATGCTGCAGAACAGCCATAACGTCAGGTGCAAATGGCTCCGTGTATGTTTCATGGCGAAAGGTTTTTGAAGGAGACATGCGCGATATGGTGGTTGCCGCCTCATCGGACAGCGGCAAAACATTTAAAGAACCGGTTGTGGTAAGCCAGGACCGGTGGACTATACAGGGCTGTCCTCATAGAGGGCCGTCAATGGATATTGACGAAAAGGGAGTTCTCTATTACACATGGTATACGGAAGGGAGCGAGGGCCTGCCGGGTATTTATCTTTCCGCTTCAAAGGACAGCGGCAAAACATTTACACCAAGACAACCGCTGCCTGTTGGCAGCAGGGTTTTTCCCGATCATCCCAGACTAACTGCGGGCAAAGATGGAACGGTCTATGTTGCGTGGGAAGAAAAGACACCGGTGTTGAGCAAAATCATGTTTGCGTCATATCAGGACGGCAAGGGGTTTTCCAAACCCGAGCAATTAAGCCAGGGCGTCCGAAGATCTTATGAGCCAATATTGTCGACTGGCGACGATGGAGCCGTATATGCTGTCTGGGGATATGATGAGATACGGTTTACAAAGGCGATAATTAAGGACAATGAAATGATAAGGATGAGGTGTAATTATGTTTGAAATAATAGCAAAAGGCGGTTTTGTCATGATACCGCTGCTTATATGTTCAGTCATATCATTCGCTGTCATCATAGACCGAAGCCTCTTTTGGCTAAAACAGCGAAAGGGAATTTCTGCTGAGGAGTTTTTAAAACTTGTTGAGGCAGGCAGAGAAAAAGAGCTTGCTGAAAAGACAAGTGAATCTTCCATCATTCAAATGCTTGCCGCAGGGATTGCAAACAGAGGCCCGTCGGCAAGTCTGGCAATGGAGTCGGCCGCGACAAAAGCGGTACTGCGGATGAAAAAATACCTTGCTGCAATGGATACGATAATAACGCTTGCGCCGCTTCTGGGGCTTCTCGGCACAATAATCGGCATGATACGGTCGTTTGATGTAATGTCTCTGGCAGGGCTTGGCCAGCCTCATGCTGTTACAGGCGGCGTTGCAGAGGCTTTGATTGCAACTGCAACCGGACTATCCGTTGCCATTATGACGCTCATCCCCTATAACTTTTTTCTAACAAAGGTGGAAGAAACTGTTGAGGAGATGGAGTATCATGCAACAAAGCTTGAAATGCTTTTATCTGTATCTCCCTCTCCCCTTGCGGGAGAGGGCCGGGGTGAGGGGTAAGGAAACACTTATGAAAATACGGTCATTTGCAAAAACCAAAAAAAGGCGCGCATTGAGATAATCCCGATGATTGACACAATGTTTTTTCTTCTGGTCTTTTTTATGATAGCAACCCTTTCCATGACTGTTATGCGGGGCATGCAGGTGAACCTGCCAAAGGCGGACGCGGTTAAGAAGGATATAAAAGAGAATCTCTCGGTAACTATTTCAAAGGGTGGAAAAATTTATTTCAACAATAAAAAAGAAACAAGCATCTCGGAACTGCAAGGCGCGCTCGTTGCGGAGGTTTCGGCTAATCCGGATACTATGGTCATCATCAATGCGGACGAAGAAGTTCTGCACGGCAAAGTTGTAGAGGTAATGGATGAGATAAAGCTTTCCGGCGTAACCAGACTTGCGATAGCAACAAAGCAGAAGGATAAAAGATGAGAGACAACAGATTAAAATTCCCATTCTTAATCTCCATGATTTTTCACGGCGCAACGATTATAGCCATCGCATCCTTATACCCTTCTGTTAAGAAGGCTGTGATTGATATTACGCCCATTGAATTTGTGCATGCGCAAAAAAATGAAAGGCCTTTGCCGCAGGCAATGGAAGCTCCAAAAAAAGAAGAACCAAAACCTGTCCTGAAAGGTCTTAATTCAGGAAAGATTGCCAAAATCATTCCTCCTGCTCCAAGACAGGAAGAAAAGAAAGAGGAGATAAAAAAAGAACCTGAAAAAATAATAGAAGATCAAAATATCAGTCCTGTCAGCGAACCGCCGCCTCCGCAAATTGTTTCTGAAGCTGAACCCGCCGCCGCGATAGACGCAACTGCCGCAAGCTCAAAGTACGAGTTTGAAGGCGGCACAGGCAAGGGAAGCGCTGATGAAACAGTATTATTCAAAACAATGGTAAGGACAAAGATAGAAAGGGCAAAGTTTTATCCAAGATGGGCAAGGGAGAGGGGATTTGAAGGGGTTGTAGGAGTGCATTTTACAATACAACCCGATGGGAATGTTATTGGCATCAAGGTCGTCCGGCCTTGTCACTGCGACATACTAAATAAAGCGGCATGTGAAGCGATTATGAAGGCAGTGCCGTTTAGCCCAAGACCAAAGGAGATGGAAAACAAAGAGATGGCAATGGAGGTAAATATCGGGTTCAGGCTGGAGTGATGAATATGGGAAGTGCCCTGCCTCTGCGTAACTTCCTAACGCAGGGTTTACCGGCGCACTGTCTTTGCGCGTCCGGTGGAACGACGTGTTAATAAATGCAACCAAGATAACACTCTCCAAATCGACGAAGAGCGGCCTCCTGTAGGTTTGCAGTGCACGATGAAGAAATATGTAACCCATAGTTCTCAACGTCAAATATCAACTCACCTACCGGGTCATCCGGGACCGGCCCAGGTTTCGGCTGTGATGCCTTAAAGAACGAATACCGGAGCGATGCCCAAAGCTCAAAACCCAACTCAATCTCAAGGTCTGGATCATAGCTGAGAAATAATTTTTGCATGGCGGTGCTTACGGAGATATTTGCATCAAAAAATACTTCGTGGTGTTCTTTATCGAGACCGTCGGCCTTCAGTATTTTTTAGAGACAACAGAGCGCCTCCACGCCCAACATCGGTCTGTCGCTGGCAGGTACTACAACCACACCCACCCTTGCATTAAGTAGCAATGCGGAAAGATAATTTCGCAACTGCTTCTGTTCGGGATTGTTCGCCATATGAGCACCGCTCTTGAATTCGTCTACTCCAGGCTTAAGACCACTTTTTTCAAGAGCAGAGAATACTGATGGCGTTAGATCGCGCCCGGAGTAGACGAAAGCACCAACAATGAAACCGGCTCTAGTTTGGATAGATTCGTCAAGGTAGAAACTACCCATTAAATCTCCCCGAGAAAGGCTAAAATATATTATACGGCCTAAACAATCTGACAAATACTGCAATTTCTGAAGTATAAGCTATTTTTCTTAAAAGGTTGCCTACTCACACTATCTCGTACTGCTCCTGGTGAAGGCTGCTTAAAGTCTTAATAACCACCTTTTTTTTGAATCTCTTTTCCAATTCTTCTATCACATGTTCATTCTCCCCATAGAGAAGTTCTGCAATGGCAGGGTGGACATAAATAGTAGCCTTTCGCCGTCTCTTTGGCAATTCTTTAATAAGGTCTCTGTAAATCTCCATTATCACTGTATACTTTGACCTTATCATGCCGTTTCCTTCGCAGTAGGGGCATGGTTCGCAAAGCAATTGAGTTATGCTTTCTCTCGCCCTTTTCCTTGTCATCTCAATAAGGCCCAGTTCAGAAATCTTCAGGATATTTGTCCTTGCCTTGTCTGCCTTAAGCGCCTCTTTCAGGGCATAGTATACCTTTTCCCGGTTGGCTGACTTTGCCATGTCTATTAAATCAAGGACAATTATGCCGCCGATGTTCCTGAGCCTTAATTGATAGACAATCTCTTTTACAGCCTCCACATTTGTTTTTAAGACCGTTTCCTCCGAGCTTTTCTTACCCACATATTTCCCTGTATTGACATCTATGGCAGTCAAGGCCTCCATCTGATCTATGATGATATAACCCCCTGATTTCAGCCAAACCTTCTTTTCAATGGCATCTGCGAGCTCTATCTCAATTCCATAGGTGTCAAATATCGGATCATCTGATTCATAGAGTTCGATGCGCTGCTTCAGTTCCGGCAGAAAGTCTTCTGCAAATTTTATTGTCCTTTCATATTCTTCTCTGGAATCTATAATCAATCGGTCTATATCCGCAGTAAAGCTGTCTCGTATTGTCCTTAAGGTAAGGTCAAGCTCCTGATATAAAAGACCCGGGGCAGATGTTTTTTCTTTCTTCTTGAGTATTTCTGCCCACAGCTTTATAAGAAAATCCATGTCGGATTTTATGTCATCTTCATGCATTCCTTCGCATGCAGTGCGTATGATAAAACCTGAGCCTGGCGGTCTGAGATGCGCAACGATATCCCTAAGCCTCCGCCGCTCTCTTGCATTCTCAATCCTTCTTGAAATGCCGATGTGGTCATCGGTGGGGGTGAAGACAATCTGCCTGCCAGGAAGCGAGATGTGGGATGTGATCCTTGCGCCCTTGCTTCCTATAGGTTCCTTTGCCACCTGCACCATGATTTCCTGGCCTTCCTTTAAGATATCCTGTATGGGTATATGTTTTTGGCGCCGTTCCCGTGCCTCCTCTTCTGCCTCTTTTGCAATTTCCTCAAATTCTTCAAATGTCTCATAAACATCTGTTGCATGGAGGAACGCTGTTCTCTCTAATCCAATATCAACAAATGCAGCCTGCATGCCCGGCAAAACCCTTACTACTTTGCCCTTGTAAATATTCCCGCTGAGGCCTCTGTCTTTCGGCCTTTCTAAATAGAATTCTACAAGCCTGCCGCCCTGCAGAACAGCAACCCGCGTCTCATGGGAGCTGTAGTTTATAACAATTTCATTGCCTGAGTGTTTCATAATGCCCTTTCGTTTTCAGAATTGGAATGAGGCGGCTATCACTATTGGATAGGCCAAGGAGATGAGCCACAACCTCGTAAGGTTTCGCGCTTCCTGTTTCTCCTTTATCAATCGTCAACTGTAGTGTGGCCTTATCTATTAGAGAAAGATTCTTTATAAGCGGTTTTATATTTATACTTCTCTGCCTTCCTTCTCTTTCTTGATTGATAATAATTTCATCTTTTGTCATCAGCCCGTTTATAAGTTCGTCCAGCCTGCTGCCGTTGGCAGGCAGAAATGGGCTATTTTCCAAAAAAACCAGATATGTTGCTTCTTCTGGAGTTTTAGCGATGAAATGAGGCTTTGTTAAAGGCTCCGTTGCCTCTAAAATCTTAATCCCCTCTGGCAGTGTGCTATTAAGCCGTTCAACGATTTCTTGTGGTTTCATGTATCCTTCCAGTTCCAAATCTACACCCTCTGCAATGCTTTCAATGCCAACCGGCAGCGGTTGGCAAAACACTGTCTTGGGAAGTGGATGGAATCCAGCAGAATAAGCTACGGGGATTTCTGCCCTTCGTATTGCCCTGGAAAACAAAGTCACAAGTTCAAGATGGCCAAGATACTTCATCTCACCTGTTTTGGAAAAGGTGAGTCGGATTTTCAAAGAAGGGGCAAGGGGCAAGGGGCAAGGGGCAAGGTGTTTTTGCTTCTTGGCCCCTGACCCTTGCCCCTTGCCCCCATTAGAATAAAATGCCACATTCTTCACCACCTTATGGTCGCATATGCAGCAGATACCGCATTTGTCTGTCTTGCAGTCAGGCGTTTTTTCTCCCCTAATAGACCTTTCATATTCTTCATATAAGAACTCTTTGTCAATTCTTGTATTGAGATGGCTCCACGGAAAAACCTCGTCTTTGCTTCGTTTCCTGTAGGTATAAAATTCGGGATCAATGCCCTTATCTTTAAATGCCTTTTGCCAGATATCAAATCTGAACTGATCTCCCCAACTGTCAAAACGGCAACCTGCTTCAAAGGCAGCTTCTACAACCTTTGACAGCCTCCTGTCGCCTCTGGAGAATACACCCTCCAGAAAGCTCATTCTGGCATCATGCCAATAAATTGAGAAACGCTAACATTCACTGTGGGTCTGAAGCCTGGCTTTTTCCCTGCCTCCTGCACTCTGCCGGACAATTCAACAATTCCTTTAATATCATCTAACATCTCTGTAGGAAGCCCTATCATATAATACAGCTTTATTGCCCTCCACCCCATGTTAAATACATTGCCGGCAGTTTCTATCAGGGTATTTTCTTCAATGCCTTTATTTATGACATTCCTTAGCCTTTCAGTCCCTGCCTCAGGCGCCATGGTAAAGCCTGTTTTTCTTACCCTTTTTATCTCTTCAATGAGATGCGGCTTAAGCGTACCTACGCGCAGGGATGGGAGCGATATAGCAATCTTTTTATCTGCAAATCTGTCCATGAAATTTATAAATACATCCTGTATACAGGAATAGTCTCCTGAGCTCAATGATAAAAAAGAGGCTTCGTCATGGCCTGTATTTTTCAATGCCTGCTCAATTATCTTTATGATATTTTCAGGAGACCTTTCCCTGTTCGGCCTGTAAATCATTCCTGCCTGGCAGAACCTGCACCCCCTTGTGCAGCCCCGGTTTATCTCTACAGTGAGATGGTCGTGTACAATCTGCGGAAAAGGCACAACAGGTTTTGTCGGCAGAGGCAGGGTGTTGATATCAGCGACTATCCTTTTATTTACGCCTTCATAACCTTTTACAAGAGGGGTAATGGTTTTAATTGTTCCATCAGTGTTATATTCAGCATCAAAAAACGAAGGCACATACACGCCTTCAACCTGAGCCAGTTTTCTCAACAAATCTTCTCGCCTCCTTTTTATGGGGACAGATTTGCAATCTGTCCCCAGGGACTCTATTACAGCATCTGCAATCTCCAGTATGACCTCTTCGCCATCACCGAGGACAAATGCATCAAAGAAATCTGCAATGGGTTCAGGGTTGAATGCAATTGGTCCTCCGCCTATTATAAATGGATGAGTTTCATTTCTATCCTTTGAATAGAGAGGGATTTTGCCAAGATTCAGCATGTTGAGTATATTGGTGTAAGAAAGTTCGTATTGAATTGAAAAACCTAACACA
Source organism: Deltaproteobacteria bacterium (assembly GCA_016195725.1). Lineage (GTDB taxonomy): Bacteria > Desulfobacterota > GWC2-55-46 > UBA9637 > UBA9637 > UBA10170. The sequence goes on from JACPZB010000067.1 coordinate 17,880, forward strand.
TCCAGTTCGCCAAGGGGAATGCCGGATTCAAGTGTCGCAAGCGGAAGCCCCTTATCCCTCATGAGCTTTTCCATATCCACCCACGGCGAAAAGACCCGTTCACATGCTATATCATCCAGGCTGTTCAATATCTGATACAGAATCTGCATGCCCAGATGGCTCATCCCGATCTCATAAACATCTGGAAAGGCGAGGCCAATCTTCAGGCGCATGTTGGAAAGTTCTTTTTTAACGGAGTTTATCTCGCCGCCTATATACCTGCTCGGCCTCGAGATAAGTGCAAGATAGTTTTTTGCCCCGTTAGAAGGTCTATATTTTGGAGTTTTTTCTTTTGGAAAACCTTGGTCTCTCATAGTAGTGCCTTCTAATGGGATTTATATTCAATGCTGTTGTCATATCTTTGAATAGTGATTAAATTAACATAACCCACGGTTGATTACAATTCCTAAAATAAGCAAACACCACACCAAACCCTTTGCCGTATGTATGGTGAAGAGGCCTTCTATTTTCATTGCCATTGAAGTTCGTTTGACATAGTGATAGCCTATTGAGAAATATATACTTTCATAAATACACAGGGGAGGAAAAATGCAGCTAACTATATCATATGTTGTACAAAGGGCTTTCATTGTTATGTTTTTCGTCGCTGTATTTGGCGTATCTTATCTGAGAGCCGAAGAAAGCCGATTCCGAAAACAGTTCATAGAAAACTACAAAACAAACAGTCTTCAGGCCCAGAGCATACTCATAAAGCAGAATAAGGATAAAATAGCCGATGAGGTTAACTCCCTGATAAACGAGGCAATGCTTCCTGAAAAAAATTATCAGGATAGGATGTATCTCCTGGATATTGCAAATGCCATAGCTACCATGAATATCCACTGGAATAACGGCGATGAGGAACTGCTGAAGAAGGTTGACAAACTTCAGAAAGAAGAGTTTGCAAAGGAAAAGAAGAAGATTGAAGGGCTTGAGAAACTGAAAGAGACGGAAAGGGTTCCCGGTAATTTTATACTGTCTGTCCGTAAAGAAGAGATGGCCGTAAGGGGGCTCAGTCCGGTGCTCTATCCCCATTGGATACACAGGGCGTTCTTTAGATGCAAGGTCTGCCATGAAGATATTTTTATTATGAAGCGCGGCGCTAATGATATATCTCAGGCCAAGATACAGGAAGGCAAACAGTGCGGGGCATGTCATAACGGAGCTATATCCTTTAATGCAAATGCTCAGGAGAATTGCGTCAGGTGCCACATTGTCGGAAAGCCGGATGCAAAACCCCTTGTTGATTTAAGCTACTACAATCCCAACAAATTTAAAGAGATTGCATCACGGGTAGGGTCTGAATGGAAGCCGGAAAACATGCCGGGAGGCAAATTGCCCCTTGACAAAATGGGATTTGTCAACTGGGTTGAACTTGACAAGATAAAGGCATTTGGCCCCCGTACTGCTATAAATGGCAGTCAGGATACTGAAGGTGTGAGAGAGACATCTATACTTTTTGAAACCTCCAGCACTTTCCTGAAAAATGTGCTGTTCAGTCATAAAATACACTCAACATGGGTGAAATGTTCTCTATGTCATCCAAATGTCTTTAAACCTGAACTTGGCGCAAACATGATCAAAATGATTGAAATGAAAGACGGAAAGAGCTGCGGCCGTTGTCATGGAAAGGTTGCCTTTACTTATTCCGATTGTCTGAGATGCCATAACTATACAAACGAAAATCTGCCAGAAGGCGCCCTTATTAACCGCGCGATAACTGCTGCTCCAGCTCAGTAGCAGTTTGAATAAGACTCAAACTTTAGTTTTGAGAGAGGGGAAAAGGAGGTTTTTCAATCTCACAACTTTACGGAAACACCAAAGGTCTTAAATCAAGCGAATTAAAGCAATTGCAGCATATTTACCGCCGCCGTATTCCGGCAAACCTGCTGATAACGTCGGAATTAGGAAGATACCTTACAGAGCTTTCCAGAGAAATAGGCAGACAAATAGGCATTATCGTTAATCGCCAGGGTTTTGTTGTCTGCGCCATTGTCGGCGATGAAAAAGAGATTGTCATACCTGTTCTTTCCGATTATCCGCTTGGCAGAAAACGACTCAGGGGCGTGCGCTGCATGCACACCCATCTCAAGAATGAACCCTTAAATCAGGATGACCTTACAGACCTTGCTTTGCTGAGGTTAGATATGATGGCTGCCATAGGCGTTCTGGAAGACGGCCTGCCCGGCAATATTTATATGTCTCATCTTTTGCCGATAAATCCTGAAGGCAAAACCTTTGAAACAGATCCGGCAATGCCGTTTCACAATCTGGATTTAAAAGCAGACGAGTTTGTTGAGGCTCTGGAAGATGAGATGGGCAGGGCAATAGTCAGGGATGTAAAAGATAAAAGGGAAAGGGCAATCCTTGTAAGCGTATCAACAAAAGGCGGCAGAGAAGAACAATTGGAATCCATGGAAGAGCTTAAAGAACTGGCGCGCTCCGCAGATGTGGTTGTGCTGGACGCAATCATACAGAGGCCAAAGGAGTTTAACCCAAAATACCTCATGGGCAGCGGAAAGCTGAAAGAGCTTGTCATAAACGCCCTTCAAAAAGAGGCTACACTTATCATATTCGACCAGGAGCTGACTTCCACGCAAATGCGGGAGATAGGCGAGATAACGGAGCTAAAGGTAATTGACAGGGCGCAGCTTATCCTTGATATTTTTGCCAGAAGGGCGCTTTCCCGGGACGGCAAGG
>JACPZB010000069.1 GCA_016195725.1 Deltaproteobacteria bacterium
CGGTAGAGGGTAGAAGGTAGAAAGTAGACAGGGGAAACAAAAGATTTTCTTTCTACCATCTACTTTCTACCACCTACCTTCTACTACCTACTGTCTACTGTTTACTGTCTTTTTCAATGCTTCCACAAACCTCTTATTCTCCTCCGGCAGTCCCACGGTAATACGGATGTATTCGCCGAGGCCGTAACTTGCCATGGGTCTGACAATCACGCCCTGTCTTAAAAGCGCGTCGTAAACCTCTTTGCCTTTGCCCGCCTTGATGAGAAAGAAATTCGCCTGCGTGGGCACGCACTCAAGGCCCATTGTCCCAAGCTCTTTAAAAAGATAACTTAAGCCCTCCCTGTTGTTCTTCTGCGACTTCTTCAGATGTTCATCATCACCCAGCGCAGCCATTGCCGCAATCTGGGCAAGGCTGTTTACATTAAATGGCTGCCGCACCTTGTTCATATAAAAATTGAGCCTCTCCGGCGCAATGCCATAGCCCACGCGCAAACCAGCAAGGCCATAAATCTTTGAAAATGTCCTGAGGATCACAATATTCTTGCCGCTGTTTAAATAACCCAATGAATCGGGAAAACCCTTGTCCGTGACAAACTCATAATACGCCTCATCCAGAACAATAATTATGCCATCATCACGCAGTCTGCCGATAAACTTGTCAAGCTGCGCCTTGGTACTCATGGTACCGGTGGGATTGTTCGGGTTTGCAATGAATACCAATTTTGTCTTTTCCGTTATTGCGTCAAACATTGCATCCAAATCGTGGGTCAGATTTTTTAAAGGCACGAGCACGCTTTTTCCGCCTGCGGCACGCACAACCAGCGGATACACGGCAAATGATGGGTTGCCCATAACTGCCTCATCGCCCGGTCTTAAAAATGTCCTGATGACAAGCTCAATGATTTCATTGGAGCCGTTGCCGATGATAAGATTTTCCGGCTTTACCTTGAGACGCTGCGCCAGCTTTTCCTTGAGATAATAGCATCCGCCGTCAGGATAGCGATTGAGATTTTTGAGCGCCTTTGCCACCGCCTCCACCGCCTTTGGCGACGGCCCAAGCGGGTTTTCATTGGATGCAAGCTTGATGGAATTTTTTATGCCCAACTCCCGCTCAAGTTCTTCCATAGGCTTTCCCGGCGGATACGGAATAAGCGCCTCAATTTCATCCGATACAAGTTTTTTCTGTTGCTTTATCATGCTTCCGGCCTCATTTCGCCATCCCCTTCGGATACGACCCTAATATCTTCATAAAAGAACACTGCGCCTCAAGCTCCTTGAGCGCATCGGACACCTTGCTGTCTGAGACATGGCCGTCCATGTCCGCAAAGAATATATATTCCCATGCCTTGCCCTTTTGCGGCCTGGATTCAATCTTGGTGAGGTTGATGCCCCTTTCGGCAAAGGGCTTGAGCATTTTGTATAATGCGCCCGGCGTATCCTTTATTGCGAACATGATAGATGTTTTATCGTCACCGCTTTTATCAGGGTTTTTCTTTCCTATTACAAGAAATCTTGTATAGTTGTTGGCATGGTCTTCTATCTTTTTTTCAACCACCTGCAAGTCATACAGCGCAGCGGCAAATTCACTCGCAATAGCAGCGCCGTATTGGTCTTCGCTTGCGGTCTGGGCTGCCATTGCAGTAGATGACACATCAAATACAGGGATATCCGGAACATGTTCTTTAAGCCACTCCTTACATTCAGCAATGGCATGAGGATGTGAATATATCTTTTTTACATCTTCAACTTTACCCGTTTTATTTAAAAGGGAAAGCGCCACCTCCATGGTTATTTCTCCGCATATCTTTATATCCGATGTGCTAAACATATCAATGGTGTGGCTTACAACACCTTCGGTTGTGTTTTCTATGGGCACAACGCCAAAGTCCGCCTTATCCCTTTCCACATCGTCAAACACATCGGCAATATCCTTTTCAGAAACAAATTCCGCAGAAAGGCCGAAAAACTGCATGCACGCCTGATGGGTGAATGTGGCCTTTGGCCCAAGATAAGCAACCTTCAATGGTTTTTCCAGCGATAGCGATGCGGACATAATCTCTCTAAATACATTTTTTAATGCCTGATTGGGAAAAGGCCCTTTATTATTTTGGGTCAATCTCTGATATATCTCCTTCTCCCTTTCTGGCGCATAAAAGTCCTGTTTGCCCTCTAACTTGATTTTACCAAGCTCAATGACAAGGGACGCCCTCCGGTTCAGGAGTTCCAGTATCCGGTCGTCAAGGGCATCTATCTTTGCCCTGATCTCTTTTATTTTTTTTAAGTCGTCCATAGCATTAGTTCGGAGTTAGGAGTTAAAGCCAAAAGCATTTACTCTGAACTCCCAACTCATAACTGTTTTCAAGTCACAGCCTCATAAAATTTTCCTATTTTCCTGTATTTTGTATACCTTCTCTCTATCAGCTCTCCTTGAGGAATTTCCTTTAACTCCTGCAAAAACCTTACAAGCGCTTCTTTAAGATTTTTTGCCATCGCATCTATATCCTGATGCGCGCCGCCCAGCGGCTCTTTTACTATTTCATCAATCACCCCAAGTTTATGAAGGTCTTTTGCTGTTATCTTGAGCGCCTTTGCGGCAATATCCGCCTTGCTCCCGTCTTTCCAAAGAATTGCAGCGCATCCCTCCGGCGATATCACAGAATAGGTAGCGTATTCCAGCATTAAAATCCTGTTTCCAACACCTATTGCCAGCGCGCCTCCGCTTCCCCCTTCTCCTATAACTACTGCAATAATCGGCACCTTAAGCCTTGACATGACCATAAGATTTTTTGCAATCGCCTCTGCCTGGCCGCGCTCCTCCGCGCCTATGCCCGGGAATGCCCCGGGCGTATCTATGAATGTGATAATCGGTTTCTTGAGCCGCTCAGCCATGCTCATAAGCCTGACAGCCTTTCTGTACCCTTCAGGATTGGGCATGCCGAAGTTTCTGAAAACCTTTTCCTTTGTTGTCCTCCCCTTCTGATGGCCTATAACCATAACTGGTTCATTTCCCAGCATTGCAAGGCCGCCGATTATTGCAGGGTCGTCTCTAAAATTTCTGTCGCCGTGCAGTTCGATAAAATCACTGAATATGCGCGGGATGTAATCCAATGTATACGGCCTGAGCGGATGTCTTGCAAGCTGCGTTATCTGCCACGGCGTAATGTTTGAAAATATCTCTGCCTTAAGCTGCATTATATCCATGGATAGCCTTTCTATTTCTCCGCTGTTATCAACCTTTTTTTCCGCAGCCAAGGCTTTAAGTCCTTCTATCTTTTTCTCAAGCTCAACTACAGGTTTTTCAAATTCTAAAAATTGCTGAAGAACCATTTTATTAAATACCTCCAAACATATTAGTTAGGAAGTGGGAAATAGTCGGTGGATAGTGGGAAAAACATCCCCCCTCTCCCTCCCTTTATCTTCTTCCACTCACCACATCCTGCATCCTACCTTTTATCTTTACGCTTCCCTCTCCCAAAAGGGTTTCAATGTCTTTTATAAATTTTTCAGAGGGAGCAACCTTGAGATTATCAGGCATAGTCATTACCACCTCTCTATCAGGCCATAGGAGATGGAGGTATACAGGAGAATTGCCAGAATGGTCAATCAAAATCTCTTTTATCCTTTCTAAAGAATATGCCCCAACTTTGGCAACGTCTGCCTTAATGTGAACAGTATTTATAATCATCCCCTTTGCCTGTTCCAGGGAATTCACAGCGCTTGCAATAACTTTCACATTCTCCTCGCCCTTATCAATCTTACCTTTTACCAAGAGAGGCATATCACCGCTAAAGTATTGAACTGCATTTTTATATACATCAGAAAACACAACTACCTCAACAAAACCCTTAAGGTCTTCCAGGGTGACAAATGCCATCCTGTCCCCTTTTTTTGTATTTATCTCTTTTATTGCGGTTACCATACCGGCAATGCTCACCTCCGCCTCGTCTTGCCTTTCTTTTATCCCTTCCGTATCAGTGTTTGCCAGATGCTTAAGTTCTTCCGCATATTTTTCCAGCGGGTGTCCTGTAATATAAAAACCGAGGGCCTCTTTTTCATGGCTTAACAGCTCTGCCTCATGCCATTCCTCTATGTGTGGAAGCTCCAATGCGACTGCCCCTCCGTTTCTTCCTCCTCCCATGGCGCTAAATATGCTTATCTGGCCGTTCTCCTTCTCCTTCTGCATGTTCTGAGATATATCCATGATTTTATCAAGAGACACCATAAGCTGCGCCCTTTTTACACCCATAGAATCAAAGGCGCCGCATTTAATAAGACTTTCTATAACACGCTTGTTCACCTTTCGCAAATCAACCCTTGTGCAAAAATCTACAATAGATGAAAATGGCCCTCCTTCTTGTCTTGTCTTTAATATTACATCTATCGCAGCCTCGCCAACATTCTTTACCGCAGCCATGCCGAATCGTATTTTCCTCATCTCTCCATCGGAGGTGACCGTAAAGTCTTTTCTGCTTTCATTAATATCAGGGGGTAGTATCTCAATACCCATATCGCGGCATTCACCGATATACTTTATGACATTATCCATATTTCCCATGTCAGCGCTCAGAAGCGCCGCCATAAACTCCACAGGGAAATAGGCCTTGAGATATGCAGTCTGATACGCAATAAGCGCATATGCGGCGCTGTGGGATTTGTTAAAGCCGTAACCTGCAAAGTTTGCCATCAGGTCAAAAATCTTTTCCGCCTTTTTTTGATCCAGCTTGTTCCTCTTAGCGCCTTCAATAAACTTTTCTCTCTGCACAACCATCTCTTCAGGAAGCTTCTTGCCCATTGCCTTTCGGAGCACATCGGCGTCCCCAGGGTTGAAACCCGCCAGCACCTTGGCTATCTCCATGACCTGTTCCTGATACACAATAACGCCGTAGGTGTTGGCCAGTATATCCTTAAGCTGCGGCAGTTCATATTTTATGGCCGCCTTGCCGTGCTTTCTCTTGATAAAATCATCAACCATGCCGCTCTGCAGAGGTCCCGGTCTGTACAGGGCGACAACCGACATGATATCTTCAAATGTTTCAGGCTTCAGCTTTCTGAGCAAATCTTTAATACCAGAACTCTCAAGCTGGAATATGCCATTTGTATTACCGGAGCTGAGGAGCTTGTATGTATCGGCATCCTCAAGCTTTAAATTATCTATATCTATTTCTATCCCTCTGTTCCCTTTCAGAATCTTCACTGTCCTGTCTATCACAGTCAGTGTCTTTAAACCGAGAAAGTCAAATTTAACAAGGCCTATCTTTTCAACATCCTTCATCGCATACTGCGTTGTCACAACCTCTTCCTTTGGCCCCTTGTAAAGCGGCAGATATTCTATCAAAGGCTTATTTGATATAACAACGCCTGCGGCATGGGTGGATGCGTGTCTGGGAAGCCCTTCAAGGGTCTTTGCCACCCCTATCAAATCTCTGACCCTTGCATCCCTATCAATAATCTCCTTTAACCTTGACTCCTGCTTAATTGCATCAGCAATAGTTATATTCAATACATTGGGGACAAGCTTCGCAATCCTATCAACCTCGCTGTACGGTATATCCATTGCCCTTCCCACATCCCGTATCACCGCCTTTGCCTTCATCTGACCGAAGGTGATTATCTGGCTCACATTATCCTTGCCGTATTTCTCCGCAACATACCGTATGACATCGTCCCTCCCTTCAATGCAGAAATCTATATCAATATCAGGGAGGCTTATCCTGTCGGGATTCAAAAACCTTTCAAACAGGAGATTGTGCTTTATTGGGTCCAGATTTGTAATGCCGAGGACATAGGCAACCAGACTACCTGCAGCCGACCCCCTTCCAGGCCCTACCGGTATATTGCTTTTCTTGGCAAAATCTATAAAATCAGCCACAATAAGAAAATACCCTGAGAACCCCATTGCCTTAATGACTTTTATTTCTTTTTCCAATCTTTCATAATAGTGCCATTTTTGCGACTCTACATCCTCTCCTTTATTTTGGGGACTCTTTAATCTTTTTTCCAAACCCTGCCTTGCCTGATGTTCAAAAAATGCATCAACATCCATCCCATCCGGAACAGGAAAAACCGGCAGATGATGCTCTTTAAGCTTAAGCTCTAAATTGCACCTCTCGGCAATTTCAATGGTGTTCTTTATTGCCTCTGGATAGACGTTGAAAGAAAGCTCCATCTCTTTAGGAGACTTAAAATAGAATTCATCTGTCCTAAATTTGAGCCTATCAGCGGAATTTACTGTCTTTCCTGTCTGGATGCAGACAAGGATATCATGCGCCCTTGCCTCTTCCCTCTTCAGATAATGACAGTCATTGGTGGCAACAAGGGGGATATCAAGCTTTCTGCCTATCTCTAAAAGTCCTTCATTTACTTTTTTCTGCTCAGGAAGCTTATTATCCTGAAGCTCCAGATAGAATCTGTTGCTGTCAAAAATTGCCTTATATTCCTCAGCAGCCTTTAACGCCTTTTCTTTATTCCCCTTATTCAAGAGGTATGGGATTTCTCCATGAAGACATGAGCTGAGGGCAATGAGCCCCTCATTATTTGCCTTTAAAAGCTCTTTATCTACCCTCGGTTTATAATAAAAACCTTCCAGATAGGCGCAGGAGAGAAGCTTGCAGAGGTTTCTGTACCCCTTTATATTTTTAACAAGCAGAATGAGATGAAACGACGCTTCACTTTCTCCGCTTTCTCTGTCTATAGTATTTGCAGTTCTGTCAAATCTGCTGCCTGGCGCAACATATGTCTCACACCCGATAATAGGCTTTATGCCGCAGTGCGAAGCCTTTTCATAAAACTCGACAGCGCCGAACATATTCCCATGGTCGGTCATTGCCAGGGCAGGCATCTTATATTCCCTGGCAAGACTGAAAAGGTCATCGTGCCGAATTGCCCCGTCAAGAAGACTATACTGCGTATGCAGATGTAAATGAACAAAATTGGAGTGCTGCATAAGGTGTAGAGGTTATCATAATTTATATGATTTGGGAAGGGGAAATGCTCTGCCCAATTTCTATAAATTTTTATCTTGACACAACTATGAAACATTGCTACAAACCAGATTGCAGTAAGAAGAGTCTCTATGAAAAAGTTGTGCAAGGCAAGGAGGCATCATGGCTTTTTTGCATTTGTATAGACAGGCAGATAAATCAAACCCTTCCGATAAAATTTTATCAGAACCTTGTCCCGTTATGTATTTAAACGGGAAAGGAAAAGGCGGGCCAAAAGGCCTGCCTTTTTGC
>JACPZB010000065.1 GCA_016195725.1 Deltaproteobacteria bacterium
TGAAGGATGGAACGGTTATTATGGGGAGTGTGGTGGGTGATTATAAATTTATTGATGACAACCGCTTGCGGCTTGATGTGAAGGGTATATTTGGTTCGGGCGCAATGGTTTTTGAGGTTTCTATTGATAAAGAAGGGCAATTGATTCTCACTGACTCTGCCGGCAGTGTTGGCAAACACATTACAAAGGCAGAGATGGAAAAGAGATTAGCTGCATTAGAAGAAAAAAAGCAGAAGGCAATAATAGAAGAATTAAAAAAGTCAATGGTATTAGTCAAAGGCGGCTGCTTTCAGATGGGCGACACCTTTGGAGATGGGTATGATAATGAAAAACCAGTCCATGAGGTATGTGTGGATGATTTTTACATGGGCAAATATGAAGTAACACAAGGACAGTGGAAGGCAATAATGGGAAACAATCCATCAGACTTCAAAGACTGCGGAGACAACTGCCCTGTAGAGCAAGTAAGCTGGAACGATGCACAGGAAATGGGAATATGCGGCAAGAAGCGGCGGTAAGAATGAAAAATATTCAGGCGGCAATGACCTTGACAGTGTAGGATGGTATGACAGCAATTCAGGAAGCAAAACCCATCCCGTAGGACAGAAGCAGCCCAATGGACTTGGCATATATGATATGACAGGCAATGTATGGGAATGGGTGCAGGACTGGTATGACGAGAACTACTACAAAAACAGTCCGAAGAATAATCCAAAGGGACCTGATAGCGGACAATACCGGGTGCTTCGCGGCGGTTCGTGGGACAGCGGACCGCAGAACCTGCGGGCATCCAACCGGTTCAGGGGCGTGCCTGCGGAACGGAACAACTTCAACGGCTTCCGTCTGTCTCTTTCTTTTTCCCGCCAGTAGTTATTTTCTGAGTTCTAAAATTCTATTTTCTAATTTTTTGTTTTTCTGGAGGGGGTGCAGGGGGCTTTGCCCCCTGCACGCGGTGTTTTTTGAAATGTAATGTTTTCGTAGTGCGAACCGTAGTGCGAGGCTTCAGCCTCGCTATCTTTCGTAGCGCTGTCAACAAGCGAACCTAAAGGTTCGCACTACGGGTAAAACAAATAAGAGAGCCTACACTACACAAAATGATTAAGAAATATCAGAAACGTGTCAGGTTGAAGGAATTTTCCTACAAAGGATGTTATAGATATTTTATTACCATTGTTGCAGATAGAAAAAATAAAATTTTCATCAGTAATGAAATCGTTGACCGTGTATTAGAGATATTGAAAGACCTCTCTCTTTGTTGTCAGTTCATGGTGTGGGCATATTGTTTTATGCCCGATCATTTTCATGTATTGATAGAGGGCAAAAGTCCGGATTCCGATATGAGAGAATTACTGTCCAGATTCAAGCAAAAAACCGCCTTTGAATTTAAGAAGGCATATCAGAAAAGACTTTGGCAGGAAAACTATTACGAGCATGTTTTGAGAAAAGATGAAGATACGAGAAGGGCAGCAAGATATATCTTTGAAAATCCGATAAGAAAGGGATTAGTAAAAGATGTGTCGGATTATCCCTATATTGGTTCTTTTGAGGTTAGTGTAAAGGACATTTATTTTAGTCTATAGTTTTTTGCAGTGCGGGGCTGTAGCGAGGCTGTAGTGCGAGGCTAAAGCCTCGCTTCGGATTGGCGAGGCTAAAGCCTCGCACTACGGTAAGACATGTCAACTTATTTATGCCGTTCACTATAAAGGGGGCAACCATCAAAGAATCGCCTGTTTTTGTAAAAACCTACGACTTCACAAAATGGCTTCTGGAGCATACAATCAAATTTCCCAAAAGCCAGCGGTTTGTCATGGCTAAAAGGATAGAAAAAGCCATACTGAATTTTTACGACCTCTTACTTTTGGCAGTAAAGCAAACAGATAAAAAAGAAGTTTTACAAAAGGCAAGTTTTGAATTGGAAAGGGTGAAACATTATTTGAGGTTGTGCAAAGATTTGGGGATATTTTCTATAAAGCAGTATGAGTATTCTTCAAAGGCAATAGTGGAGATTGGCAATCTTTTGGGTGGATGGTTGAAAAAGGTGTAGTAAAGGGTATGGGCTGTAAAGTGCTTCGCGGCGGTTCGTGGAACAACAAACCGCAGAACCTGCGGGCATCCAACCGGAACAGGAACGAGCCTGCGAAACGGAACAACAACAACGGCTTCCGTCTGTCTCTTTCTTTTTCCCGCCAATACTGTCATGAGTTTGTGCCGAGATGCTGCGCTTCTACGGAAGCGCGGATAGTGCAGATGATAGTCTATTTAGCCCATATCCTGTGCCGGAGAAATCCAGCCGAATACAAAAGAGGCCGGATGAGGTTGGTAGTCTGCGGCGAAGACTTCATCCGGCCACTCTATGTTATAGTAAACGGCATAAATAAGTTGACATGTTTTTTGTAGTGCGACCCTTTAGGGTCGCTATTATGCGAGGCTAAAGCCTCGCACTACGTCTATTTATTTTTAGCATTCACTATGGATGAGACGCTACGGAAACCTTTTTTCACAGATAACCTCCTTTGCAAACCTCTATCTTGCAAGCAGGAAGGCGCGCAAGGGAAAGCGATTAAAGGATAATGTCCTAAACTTTGAGAAGCATATAGAAGATGAGCTTTTCAGACTTCAGGAAGAACTGGTTTCAAAGACATATACTCCCGGCAAATACAGGGAGTTTACAATTTACGAGAGGAAGCCGAGAAAGATAAGCGCAGCGCCTTATTGCGATAGAGTCGTCCATCATGCGCTTTGTAACATTGCAGAGCCGATTTTTGAAAAGACCTTTGTCTTTGATTCTTATGCGTGCAGAGAAGGCAAAGGGACGCATATGGCAGTGGACAGATTTACAGCATTTTGCAGGAAGAATAAATACATCCTCAAGACCGATATCAAGAAATATTTCCCAAGCATAGACCATGAAATCCTTTTTGAGAAGATTCAAAGAAAGATTAAATGTAAAGATACCCTCCGGCTCATAAAAACAATTATCATTCACAGCAATCTTCAGGAAAATGTATCTGATTACTTTGAAGGTGACGACCTGTTTGAGCCTTTCAAGAGAAGAAGGGGTATCCCTATAGGTAATCTGACCAGCCAGTTCTTTGCCAATATTTATCTTAATGACCTTGACCATTATGTAAAGGAAGTATTAAAATGCAGATACTACATAAGATATGTGGATGATATAGCCATACTTGATGACAGCAAGGAGAGATTGTGGGATATAAAGGGTGCGATTGAAAAATATCTTGAAAAAGAGAGATTGAAATCGCATCCAAAAAAATGTATGATATTTTCCGTGTCAATGGGGACTGATATGCTTGGTTACAGGGTGTTTCCTGCGTATAGACTATTAAGAAAAGACAACAGCATGAGGTTTATCAGGAAGTTGAAAAATATGAGCAGGCTTTATAGAGAAGGTATTTTAGGATGGAAGGATATAAACCCATCTGTTCAAAGCTGGCTGGGACATGTGAAACATGCGGATACTTACGGGTTGAGAAAAGATATATTCAGTAAGATACTCTTTCAGCGGAACGTCCAAAGCCTGCATTCCCGCGCAGAGTGTGGGAATGTATAGCAAATGCCTATTCAGAAAGAGATAAGAGGAGGGTTATGTAATGCCAAAAGTAGTAGGTGTGAGATTTAAAAAGGCATGCAAGATATATGACTTTGATGTTAATAATCTGGAACTCAAGACTGGCGATATGGTCATTGTAGAAACAGAAAAGGGCATGGGCATCGGTTGGGTTGTGCGAGGAATTCTTGATAAGGATGAGGCAAGTCTTGTTCAGCCATTTAAAAAGGTAATTCGGAAGGCTGCAGAGAACGACAGGGAGCGGCTTGAATTTAATAAAGAGAGAGAACTGGAAGCGGCTGAAATTTGCAAAAGAGAAATAGCAAAATATAACCTTCCCATGAAGCTTGTACGCGTAGAATACCTCTTTGATTCCAGCAAAGTCATATTTTCATTTATTGCTGAGAATAGGGTGGATTTTAGAGACCTCGTCAAAGGTTTAGCCAATGAATTGCATACACGAATAGAGATGAGGCAAATAGGGGTTAGAGATGAGGCGAAAATGCTGGGTGGGATTGGCCCATGCGGCAGGATGCTGTGCTGTTCATCGTATCTTGTAGATTTTGAGCCAGTGAGTGTTAAGATGGCGAAAGAGCAAAATATCTCCCTCAATCCTGCAAAGCTTTCAGGCGTATGCGGCAGGCTTATGTGCTGCCTTACATACGAGGCAGCATCAGATAACGGTGATTCACCGTCCAATTGCTGCCATCCTCATGATTCTCAACAAAGCCAACCACCATCACTGTAAGGAATAAGGATTTAATGCCTCCGAAAAAGACATTTTATGTTACAACCCCAATCTACTATGTAAACGATGTCCCTCATATAGGGCATGCCTATACAACCATTGCAGCAGACTGTATTGCACGATATAAAAGGCTTAGAGGATATGATGTTTTTTTTCTAACCGGTACTGACGAACATGGCCAGAAGGTGGAGAAGGCTGCTTTATCATCCGGATTAAAACCTGTAGAGCTTGCAGATAAGGTAGTTGTTCGTTTCAAAGATCTCTGGAAAAGACTCAATATATCCAATAATGATTTTATCAGGACAACTGAAGAGAAGCACAAAAGAGCTGTAGAACATTTTTGGAAAAAAGTTTTGGCAAACGGTGATATTTATCTTGGTGAATATGAGGACTGGTACTGCACGCCATGTGAATCATTTTTTACAGAAAAGCAGTTGATTGATAGAAAATGTCCTGACTGCAAAAGACCTGTGGAAAAACTCAAAGAGCCGAGTTATTTTTTCAGAATGAGCAAATATCGGGGTGAACTTTTAAAACACATTGAGGCGAATCCTGATTTTATCCAGCCTGAAAGCAAAAGAAATGAAGTTTTGGGATTTTTGAACAATGAAGCATTGCGTGATTTAAGCATAAGCAGAACAACATTTTCATGGGGCATACCTGTGCCTGATGATCCAAAGCATGTAATCTATGTCTGGTTTGATGCCTTAATAAATTATCTGACTGCCATTGGTTATCCAGATGATATGAAGCGCTGGCCTGCGGATGTTCATTTGGTAGGTAAAGACATTTTAAGATTTCATGCTGTTTACTGGCCTACATTTTTAATGGCTGCTGGATTTTCGAAAGAGTATCTGCCAAAAAAGATCTTTGCCCACGGCTGGTGGACGGTGGAAGGCCAAAAGATGAGCAAGTCTCTGGGAAATGTGGTTGACCCAAATGAGATCATAGAAAAATACGGCGTTGACCAGTTCAGGTATTTTCTTCTGCGTGAAGTGCCGTTCGGACTTGATGGGGATTTTTCCGTTCATGCGTTGAAGGGACGAATAAATGGGGATTTGGCAAACGATTTGGGGAACCTGCTCAGCAGAACCGTTTCTATGATAGAAAGATACAGGGGAGGGGAGATACCGCCTGCAATAAATT
>JACPZB010000066.1 GCA_016195725.1 Deltaproteobacteria bacterium
GGAAGGAAGCGCAATTTTTACCGTTGCCGGTGAAAAAAAAGAGATTAAGGCCGGTTCTGTTGTAATTGCGCCTCATGGCGTTGAACGAGGAATAGAGGCAAAGGAAAGGCTGGTAGTGATAGCCTTTCATGCAGGATAAAATAGGCTAAAGGCTATAGGCTGAAGGCTGAAGAAAGAGCAAAAACCTTTAGCCTTACGCCTTAAGCCTTCAGCCTTTAAAGTGGAGGATTCTTTGGCAAAGGCAGCAAAAAATATAACCCAAGCCTCCGTATTAGAGGCATTAAGCAAGGTAATGGATCCGGAACTGGGCAAAGATCTTGTTACCCTGAATATGATAAAAGACATACGGATTGAGGGGGCAAAGGTTACATTCCGGCTTGTTCTAACCACGCCTGCATGTCCGTTAAGAAAGGAGTTGACTGATAATTCCAGAAATGCAGTTGCATCAATTCCTGGTGTAAAAGAGGTTGTTGTTGAAACAACTGCTGAAGTTCCTCAAGCAAAAAAACTTCCTGAAAAAGAACCCATACCAAAAGTTAAAAACACAATCGCTGTGGCAAGCGGCAAGGGCGGCGTTGGAAAATCCACAGTGGCAGTGAATCTTGCTCTGGCTCTGGGGAAGAGCGGCGCAAAGGTAGGGCTTCTGGATACTGACATATACGGCCCCAGCATTCCCATGATGATGGGGATCCATAAACAGCTTCAGTCAACACCTGACGAGAAGATATTGCCCGTAAGCAACTACGGGATAAAACTGATGTCCGTCGGCTTCATGCTGGACGAAGAAACCCCTTTAATCTGGCGCGGGCCAATGGTTATGCAGATTGTAAAACAGTTTTTAACAGGCGTTGCATGGGGCGATCTGGATTATCTGGTGATAGACCTTCCGCCAGGCACAGGCGATGCCCAGCTTACCCTTGTTCAGACAATCCCGTTAACAGGCGCAGTTGTTGTGACAACGCCGCAGGATGTTGCCTTGATTGATGCGCGCCGCGCAATAAAGATGTTCCATGAGGTAAAGGTGCCTATCCTCGGTATTATAGAAAACATGAGCTATTTCCAATGCCCGCATTGCGGAGAAAAAACCGAGATATTCAGCCACGGCGGCGGTGAAAAGACAAGTGAGAGATACAATGTCCCGCTCCTTGGCAAGATTCCCATAGACCCGCACATCAGAGAAGGCGGAGACAGCGGCAAACCTATTGTTGTTGCAGACCCCTCCTCACCGCAGACAGAGGCATTTATAAAAATATCGGAAACAGTAGCAGCAAAGATAAGTATGCTGGATATGTGTGAATAAATTTTCGGTTCTTTCGTATTTTAGTTGAAAAGCAGCCTAAAAGCGGCATGTGGATTTTTCAGTCAAAACAAGGTTTTTCCGCGCATCTTTGAGACCCCAGTGGCTTCGTATTTTGTTTTGGGCAGGCAGATTTCCAGAACCTTTGTTCAGGCAAGTGCAGCGGGGTCTGATTTTTACTGATTTTATTTTGCCCTGCCGTTCTATCGGCAATATACGAATAATGTTTTGGCTGAAAAATCCACATGCCGCTTTTAAATAGAGTTTTTTAAATAAAAGCAACTTTTTTACGAAAGAACCAAATTTTTTTCACTACAGTTATAGGAAAGGATGTTTATGCTCAAAGATGTCCCAGATGCGCGGAAGGACAAGGGGTTGTACCAATGAAACCCAAAGAATCTCTCAAAATAGCCCCTCCGCCAACCCCTGAAGAAAAGGCTGTTTCTCCTTATGATATAGTTATCTGCAGGGCAGGCACTACAGGCTGTCCCCATGTCATAATAAATCCAAAACCGATAGCTGATAAGATAGAGAAGCTGCTGGATGAACTCGGCCTCGGCGAGCATATAAAGGCAAAGGCCAAAGGCAAGCTGCTCTATCACATGAAGTTCAAGGTTGCATTGGCAGGGTGTCCTAATGCCTGCCCTCAACCGCAAATAAAAACCTTTGGCATAAGCGGCCAGGCAAGGCCTGTTGCAACAAATAGCCCCTGCGTTGAGTGCATGAAATGCGTTGAGATATGCAAGGAAGAAGGCGCTGTAAAGATAATAGACGCAAAGCCTGTATTTGATTATACCCTCTGCGTGCTGTGCGATGACTGCGCTGAGGTCTGTCCCACCGAATCAATTGTCATTGAGAAAAAAGGCGTCAAGGTTATGGCGAATGGTAAACTGGGCAGGCATCCAAAACTTGCGGATGTCATCAAGGAACTCGCCACAGAGGATGAGATTTATGAGGTTTTAAAAAAAGTTGTGGAAGGGCATATGATAAATCCCTAAACTACACATCTGGCAAAGAGAGCGAGAACTCTCCTCATAAATTATAGCCTTGATATTCTATCTTCTGAAAATCGCCTGCATTCTCCTACTAAATACGGATGATAGGGTCAGCTCTTGCTTTTTGACACCCAAAAAAGCTCAATAATAAAAAGATATTCAGAAAAACAACTATGCCCCCGCAGAGATATAATAAAAGATTCTCAAACCGGCCGTTGGCATATTCGCCCATAACCTTGCGGCTGCGGGTAAGTAATATGAGCGGTATAATCGTAAGCGGCAGCTGCATAGAAAGTATAACCTGGCTCCATATGAGCGCTTTATAGGTGTCGGTTAATACTATGATGAATGCAATTGCAGGCACGGCAGTGATAAGCACGCCGAGGCGGAACCACGAGTTCGTGGGGCTTATTTCTTTACCCAAAAACCCGGTAAATACCGTGCCACCCGCAAGGCATGCGGTAACGGAAGACGAAAATCCTGCGCAGATGAGCGCTACCGCAAAGAGGAATTCTGCAAGTTTTCCTGCGAGGGGTTTTAAGGTCTCGGCCGCCTGCATTACATCATTTACCGCTACGCCGTTTCTGAAGAATACAGCGGCTGCAACAATGACCATGGCGCAATTAATCATCCAGCCGGCGCCCATAGCAAGGAGCGTATCAAGAAATTCATACCTGAGGAGCTGTCTTTTCCGCTCGGGTGTGGAGGCATACCAGTTCCGCTTCTGGATAACCTCGGAGTGGAGGTAAAGATTATGGGGCATGACAACAGCGCCGAGCATGCCCATTGCTATAAATATACTTGATGAATCTATTTTCGGAATAACGCTTGCCTGCATTGCCTCGCCCCAGTCAGGTTTGACAAGGAAAAGCTCCATGAGGTAGCAGAAACCTATAATAGACACGAATGATATAATAAGATGTTCAGTCTGCTCGTATTTCTGTATAGTTGCCAGCATCAATACAATGCCGCCTGAAATCAGGGCAGAGAGTGCAAGCGGAAATCTGAAGAGTATGGTTAAACCGATTGATGCTCCGAGAAATTCTGCAAGGGCTGTGGCAATACAGGCCAGCATGATTGAGCCGCCGAAGATGTAATTAGCCCATGCCGGGAAACATCGCCTGCATGATTCAGCCATGCATGTGCCTGTTACTATGCCGAGGTGCGCGGACATGTGCTGAAGAAATATGAGCATCAGGGTTGAAAGCGTTATTACCCATAAGAGAGAATAGTTGAAGGAAGAACCAGCGGCTATGTTCGTTGCCCAATTGCCCGGGTCTATAAACCCTACCGTTACCAGAAAACCGGGGCCCAGGTACCTCAAAAGTTCAAGGTTTAAGGTAAACCTTGCAGACAGGCCGAGTTTTTTAATAGGCTCAATAAAATTCATAAGCGCAGTTGTTGTTTTGCCGCCATGTTATGCTAGATGTATATTTTATCTTTCCGTTGCCGCCATTACCCCTGCAACCCATCCGGTTGAAAATGCAGCCTGAAGATTGTAGCCGCCTGTCTTTGCGTCCACATCTATAACCTCTCCGCAGATATAAAGATTTTTTATTATCTTTGATTCCATTGTTCTGGGGTCTATCTCTTTTGTTGATACGCCGCCTGCCGTAACAATGGCTTCATCCAACGGCCTCGCCCGTGTTATGGCAAACCTCATGTCCTTCAGCAGCGCGATTAAATCCATCCTCTGTTTTTGTGTAATCTGATGAACTTTTTTATCATGCGGTATACCGATAAGTTTTACAAAGACAGGTATCATGCTTTGCGGCAAAAGATTTTTCAGCAGGTTATCAAGATTTTTATTGCTGTGATCTTTTATCTCGCGCAAAAATCTCAAATCCAGCTTTTCCTTTGAGAGCGCAGGTTTAAGGTCAATGGAAATCTCAACTTTGCCTTTTGCAAGGCTGTCTACAACGGTCTTGCTCAGGGTGAGGATTATAGGCCCTGAAAGGCCGAAATGCGTGAACAGCATTTCGCCGAACGCCTCGGCAATCTTTTTCCCATCAAGATATACAGACGCATTTACATGGTTGAGGGCAAGGCCCTGAAGGTCTTTAACATGGTTTTCCTGAACCTCCAGGGGCACCAGCGCCGGCCGTATGGAAATAATCGTATGCCCCAGTTTTTTCGCCATATCATAACCGTCGCCTGTCGAGCCTGTCTCAGGATATGATGCGCCGCCGGTAGCAAGGATTACCGCATCTGCATGAAAGATACCTTTATTTGTATCAACGCCAATGGCTTTATTATCTTGCATGAGTATTTTTCCTACCGTTGTATCGGCAATTATCTTTACGCCATGCTTATTCAGATATATTACCAGCGCTTTCACCACATCCTTTGCGCTCCCCGATAAAGGGAATACACGCTTGCCCCTTTCCAGCATGGTCTTTACGCCGATGGATTCAAAGAAGCCGATAAGGTCGTCGCTGAAAAATTTCGCAAATGCGTTTATAAGAAATTTTCCCGTAGGACCGAATGCCTCCATAAACCTATCCATATCTTCGCCGCTGGTTAAGTTGCATCGCCCTTTGCCGGAGATTGAAATCTTTATGCCTAGGCGCGGCATCTTTTCAAGCAAAGTAACATCTGCGCCAAGCTCCGCAGCTCTTCCTGCCGCCATGATGCCGGCGGCGCCGCCGCCTATTACAATAAGCTTTTTAGCCATTTTTGCGACATTTTTTTATATACTCATAAGCTCATTAAGTAAGATAACATGACGGCCATTCCCGCGGAAGCGGGAATCCAGAGTTCATGCTGAATTCCTGCTCAAACCAGGAATGACAAGGCGGTAACAACGATGTCTTCATACTTATGGCCTTCTTAGCAACTCCGTTAACCGTTGATAAATTATCTGCAAAGTTTTTCTAAAAAACAATGAGAGTTTATGCAGCCTGCGAGAAGGTAATCATAGGTGTACATGGCGAGAGGGGTTATTTTTATATGATGGTGGAGCTGAGGGGGATCGAACCCCTGACCTCAAGACTGCCAGCCTTGCGCTCTCCCAACTGAGCTACAGCCCCATTCTTCTGTTTGACTTTGCCAAAATAACATCCTGCTTTTTTTTTTGTCAATCTATTTTGTTTGTTCAAATCTGCAGAAAATGCGCCCCTGTTAGGGAAACCTGTTTTGTGTCCTTGTGAGAGTCCCTGATATAAAATCTACTACCACTTCAGGCGAGTCGGCAGCATCAAGGAAGAGATAATGGGCGCCTAAAACCAGTTGTTCCCTCTTTGTCTCACCTTAATTATGTTTCTGCCGGATATGAGATTTACCTATCTAACCTAAATCTACCTTTATTGTTCGTAGACACTGCGCCTATAAGTTCATTATTTCTGGGGAATATCAGCACAAGGCTTAGCACTATATTGACTCCATAAAAAGAATAGAAGCCGCAGAGAAATATTGATATATTAAAGTGAGGTGAGCGGCTATAGGCTATAGATGAGAGGCGATATACAAATTCATATTCTCTCCCATAACCTATTGCCCATGGCCTGTTTATTTTTATATGCAGAATATAAAAGACCTTACCTTAACAGAGATTGAACAACACCTGACCTCCTCAGGAGAAAAACCTTACAAGGCATTGCAGGTTTTTGTATGGGTGTTTCATAGAGGTGTCGGTTCTTTTGATGAGATGACAGACCTATCAAAGGAATTAAGGGAAAGGCTCAAAGAGAATTTTTACATAAGCCGGCCCAAAATCCTTGCATCGGAAAAATCAAAAGACGGAACAACAAAACTTCTTTTAGAATTGGAGGATAAAAACTGCATTGAATGCGTGCTCATACCTGAAGAAGAGAGGCTTACGCTCTGCATCTCCAGCCAGGCGGGGTGCCCCCTTGATTGCGGTTTTTGCATGACAGGAAAGGGCGGATTTGTCAGAGATTTAAAATTATCTGAAATGGTTGACCAGGTATTTGCGGCAAAAACGCTGCTCTCTGCAAATCAGAATATCACAAATCTTGTACTTATGGGTATAGGAGAACCTCTTTTGAACTATGATGGGGTTGTAAAGTTTCTGAATATCGCCGTTCATCAAAAGGGCCTCGGTTTTGCGCCGAGAAGGGTAACGGTATCAACTTCCGGCATCGTTCCAATGATAGAAAGGCTTGGCAAGGAAACAAAGGTAAATCTTGCCATATCACTGAATGCAACAACAGATGAGATGAGAAGCCGTTTAATGCCGATAAACAAAAAATATCCGTTAAAAGCCCTGCTTGATGTCTGCAGAAAATATCCTGCGGCCAGAAACAGGCACATAACTTTTGAATACATCCTGATGCAAGGCATTAATGATTCCATGGAAGACGCAAAAAGACTTACTAAACTGCTTGAAGGCATAAGATGCAAGATAAATCTTATACCCTTTAATCCATTCCCCGGTTCTGAGTTTACAAGGCCGTCTGAAAAGACAATATTGAGTTTTCAGAAAATTCTTTTAGATAACAAATATGCCGCTATAATAAGGGCAAGTAAAGGGCAGGATATCTCGGCAGCATGTGGTCAGTTGAAGGGGAAACTAAAAAAATAAGGACTGAAAAATGCAAATGTCATATATCTACATACAGCTACGAAATGTCACCCAAAATCCTCCTCCCTTGACGGCAGGGGACAAAAGGAAGGGTGAAAAAAATCAAATTCCACCCCCACCCTTGCCCTCTCCCATAAAGGGGGAGGGGAAAAAGGAAATGGCCATCACAGGAGAAAACAAATGACAAAGACAAAACACGAAGAAAAAGAGGAACTCATACGCTGCACAATTTTTTTGGAGGAAGAGCATATAGATGCCATTGACGAATTAGCAAAGGAATTCAGTAAAAACCTTGATCAGAGATGGACGCGGAGCGCAGTCGTAAGACTTGCGGTAGGCAATTTTTTAACAAATATGAAAAAGATGGTGTAGCTGATTCTTGGCGGAGGGTGAGGGACTCGAACCCCCAAGGGCGTTAGCCCGCTGGTTTTCAAGACCAGTGACTTACCATTAGCCTAACCCTCCGTAACGGCAACTATGGAAACTTTAGCAAAAACAATGCCCTTCTGTCAACCTTCTGCAATTAAAAACAGTTAAAGCCCAAAAAAATCTTGACAAGAGACGCAAAATTAATTAAAGTAGATTGTTAAAAATTCTGGTTAAGAAGATTAGGGGTAATTATGAAGACCGCATTTGTAAGACAGCAAGACAAAGCAAAGTGGTATATTGTGGATGCAAAAGATAAAATACTTGGCAGGCTGGCTACACGTATAGCCACTATGCTTAAGGGAAAACATAAACCCACCTACACTCCTTTTATGGATTCAGGAGATTTTGTCGTGGTGGTAAATGCTGAAAAGATAGCGGTAACAGGCAAAAAACTTACCGACAAAATATATTATCATCATACCATGTATCCAGAAGGGCTGAGGACTGAGGCCATGGGAAAACGTTTGGCCAGAAAACCGGAAGATGTAATACATCATGCAGTGTGGGGTATGCTTCCAAAGGGCAGCCTTGGAAGGGATATGATAAAAAAGCTTAAGGTCTACACTGGTGAAAACCATCCGCATCAGGCACAAAGGCCGGAAAAACTTGCAATTTAAAAGGAGCGTTCATTTATGGCAGTAACAACTTACCAGGCAGTAGGCAGAAGAAAGACATCGGTAGCACGGGTTCGACTGATAAAGGGCAGTGGCAAGATAACAATTAATGACAAGCCAATAGATAACTACTTTGGCAGCGAAACCTTAAAGATGATTATTAAGCAGCCTCTGGGGGCAGTAAAGAGTTTGAATCAATTTGATGTCTATGCAAATGTATACGGCGGCGGCAGTGCCGGTCAGGCAGGCGCAATCAGACACGGCATCACCAGGGCGCTTTTAGAGGTAAATTCCGACATGAGGCCGACCTTGAAAAAGGCAGGCTTTGTTACCAGAGACCCAAGGATGAAAGAAAGGAAGAAATACGGACAGAAAGGTGCAAGAAAGCGCTTCCAGTTCTCAAAGAGATAAGATTGAATTTGATACCAATTACAGAAGGGGAAGGTCTCTTGGCCTTCCCTTTTTTATTTTCATCTAACTGAGGAAGCATTATGATAAAAACAGCAATACTTGGCGGAAGCGGTTATACAGGATTAGAACTCCTGAGGATTTTAGAAAGCCACCCTAAAGCAGAGGTTATTGCCGTAACCTCACGGCAATACAAAGGATGCAAGCTTGAAGAGGTATTCCCAAGTCTGAACGGATTTTCAAAACTCAAATTTGGAGACCCTGCAAATTTTAATGTGCTTTCAAAGGCAGATCTCATATTTTCAGCCCTGCCTCATCATACTTCCATGGAGATAGTGCCTGAGCTATTAAAGAAGGGCAAAAAGGTTATAGACTTAAGCGCAGATTTTCGGTTGAAGGATGCAAAGACATATGAAGCATGGTATGGAAAGCACATAGCCAAAAATTTATTAAAAAAAGCCGCATACGGCCTGCCAGAGCTTCACAGAGGCAAGATAAAAAATGCGGAGTTGGTTGCAAATCCAGGGTGTTATCCAACAGGCGCCATCCTTGGCCTCGCGCCTGCAATAGCCGCAGGCATCATAGATGTCAACACGATTGTCATAGACTCAAAGAGCGGCGTATCAGGCGCTGGAAGGTCAGCTTCTCTGGATACATCATTTGCAGAGGTAAATGAAGGGTTCAAGGCATATAAGGTTGGCGAGCATCGCCATACCCCTGAGATTGAACAGGAGATTAGCCTCATTGCTGGAAAAATTATCACGGTAACATTCACACCACACCTCTTGTCTGTAAACAGGGGCATATTAAGCACCATGTATGCGAGCTTAAACAGTAAAGGTGTAACTTACAGCAAGGCTGTTGACATCTACAAAAAATATTACAATAATGAATTCTTTATCCGCATGATGCCGGAAGATGTTTTCCCAAATACGGCCCAGGTAAAGGGCTCTAATTTTTGCGATATAGGATTAAAGATAGATAAGCGAACTGGCCGCTTAATTGTCATTACAGCAATTGACAATCTCGTAAAAGGCGCATCTGGCCAAGCTGTTCAGAATATGAATATTGTGTTTGGCCTTCCTGAAACAACAGGTCTTGGCACGCCCCCCTTATCTATATAAAAAGAAGCACAGCAAAACATTGTTTGCAAATATATATCCAATACGCTACATACCTTCAAGATTATAAAAAAGGAGGTGAGGCGGCCAAACTATAGAGATTTCAGTAATCATTGAGTAAGCTCTTCTTGACAGCCTCATTTATAAAGGGATATCGACTATTTAAGATATCCATATCCCTTTATATTTTTACCCTCTTGGAAGTTTTTTATAGGAAAACAAAATTCATGAGAGAAATGAATTACCCGCCAGCAAGCTGGCGGGTGTTCAACAGCCATTTTTTATCAAGAGCGATTTTTTGTCTTGGGGCAAAGTCTTGGAGGGGCCGATGCCGTTTATACCGCAGCTACTTCACAACATAAAAGTCGTCTAAAGGCTGTTATTACAGTTGTTGGACGTTTTCAGGGCTCTCAAACTAATGCGTAACAGTTGCAAACCCAAAACCTTTCTGTTAGAATTGTAAAAATTATGGGGCGGGGCATAAAATTATTTAAAATCTTAGGCATCCAGATTTCTCTGGACTATACCTGGTTTATTGTATTTGGCCTGGTAGCGTGGAGTCTTGCCCAGGGCTACTTTCCACTTACTCTTCCGGGATTAAGTATTATGAGCTATGTGCTCATCGGAATTACCTCTGCAATCCTGCTGTTTGCCTGCGTATTAATCCATGAGCTTTCCCATTCATACACATCTAACAAACTGGGACTAGACATAAAGGAGATAAAGCTTTTTATCTTTGGGGGTGTTGCTCAGCTAACAAAGGAGCCTGATGATCCGACAACCGAGTTAAAGATTGCCGTCGCAGGGCCTGCTGCGAGCATTGCGCTTGCCGGGATATTTTGGATTCTGACACAGTTGGTAAAAACCTTTTACCTCTATCCGATTGCGGCTGCAATCTTTGAATATCTTACCACTATCAATATTGTCCTCGTCATCTTCAATATGATACCTGGTTTTCCCTTAGACGGCGGAAGGGTTTTAAGGGCCCTCTGGTGGAAAAAAACCGGAGATATTCATAAGGCAACCCGGGTCGCAAGCCTGGCTGGCAAAGGCTTTTCAATGCTCCTCATCCTTTTCGGTTTTATGCAGATATTCTTCGGCAACTTTGTCGGCGGCCTATGGATGGTCTTTATCGGCATGTTTCTCCAGCAGGCAGCAGAAAGCAGTTACAGCCAGCTTTTAGTAAAGAAGGCCCTTGAACAAATAAAGATTGGTGATGCAATGACAAGAAATGTTGTTGTTGTGACAGAGGATTCTACCCTTGCGACTGTAGTTGAGAAATATTTTTTTGGCTACCACTTTGTCGGCTTCCCTGTTGCATCTGATGGGCGCATTGTTGGGATGATAACATTAAATAATGTACGGACTATCCCCAAGGAACTGTGGGCTACAACCCTTGTAAGGGATGTACTGAATAGAATTACGCCTGATATCATCTTAAGCCCAGAAGATAATGCAATGGATGCCCTTTCAAGGATGATAAGCCTTGATGTCGGAAGGATTCTGATTATGGAGAACGGCAAACTCGTGGGCATAATCACCAGAAGGGATATCATGAAACTCATGGAATTCAAGGTAGACCTTGGTGTGTGATAGGAATGAAACATTTATGAACCTTCGGTTCATAAAGGAGAACAGCTTCATATCCATTATCGGCAGCTATTATTTTTGGCTAAATTGGCGGCTTGAGAAGAAGAGAGAAGGTGAAATGCGGTATAAGGCTATCTATTTCTCTGATTCAGCATCTTCCGGTATTTTCGCGGTGAAACTCCATATTTTTCTTTAAATACCCGCTCAAAATGCACAATACTTCCATAGCCTACAAAATAAGCTATCTCTGTTATGTTTAAATCAGGGTTCTTTAAAAGTTCAGCGGCCCTTTTGATTCTCATGTGGTTTAAATAAGATGTAAACGTCTGTCCAAACCTCTTTTTAAAGGCTGAGCAAAATTTATTCCTGTTCATATTTGCCATTTCAGCAATTTTTTCAAGCGTTAACTCTTCAGTATACTTATCTTCTATGTATGCTGCTATGCCATCCATGACACATTCATCCCTGTTCTTTACTGCTTCGAATACCCTTTCTCTCCCTTTATAACCGATATTAATCCCCTCTCCCAGTATCTCTGAAACCTTCTTCATAAGATGGCGAAGGTTGAACGGTTTTTTCACATAGTCTGTCACCCCGGTCCTGATTGCCTTTATTGCCACTGCCTCGTCGCTATAGCCTGTCATCATTATTGCGGGAAGCAACGGCCTTTCTGTCCTGATTGTTTTTAATAACTCCAGTCCGTCGCTGTCAGGTAATTTATAATCAAGAAGCGCAAGATCTATATGATTCTTGAGTTGATTGACAGCCTCCGCATATGTTGATGCTGTCAATACCTTGCATTGCCCCTCGAGGGCGTCCTTAATTAAATCCCTGAGCACTATATCATCATCTACCAGAAGGATATTTTTCCTCTTCATTTCGCTTATTCCCTGATTTTCCGGAGGCTATAGTTTTATCTGTCTCTATCCTTACATCTAAATAGTATTCTCAAATATTTATTGACATACATGTCTCTATATGAACCATTGAAGCATTATAACCCCGCTATAGGTCCGCTTCATTGAATGGTGAACTGATACCTGTTCTGGTTTTTTTACTGCTCATAGGCTGCAGTTCGCCGCTTATAGTCTAACCCTATATTTTAAAGATAATCCTAAAGAGTATTTGAAGAATCAGGAATACAGCGTCTTTTGTCAATGCAGCGCTCTCCTGTTTTCTATCTTCTGCATAGACTATATTCGCGTCTTGCTCGGGCCGCGCCTTGAGGACAGCTGCAAGGCGGCTGATTGTTTCCCATTTTGCCATTTGCCTGTCAACTGCAATGGCATTCTTAACACCTTCTGATCCTTCAGCTTCTTCAAGTCTGCTGCGCCGCTTACCCTTATTCTCGTCATACTTAGTCAGCTCTCCCCTATTCAACCATAAACCATTGCATTTTGGACACCTGTTTATCTTTGAGTCAGCAGGCAGATTAGGGTCCTTGAAATGCTCCAGAGACACAGTATTACATTTTGGACAAAGGCCGCTGCCCTGTTGCGAGGGGGGAGCGGCTAAAAGACTATTGATACCTATGGTATCAAGCCTCTTCGCCTCAGCATCCTTAAGATGATAAAGCTCCCAGCAATCGAACCATATCCCGCCGCATCTCTCGCACTGATCCAGAAGCAGCACCCTCCCGTAGTTTGCCCCTGCATAGACCTCTTTGAGACTGTTGCCGCATTCAGGGCACGCAATTTTTTTATCAGGTTGTTCTGGCATAAGCATAGGACATTTGTTTTAATCTTTCTATCCGCTTTTCTATTGGCGGATGAGTAGACATGATATCTGCAAAAAGACCTTCTTTGTCATCAATCTCTCTTTGCAGGGGATTGCTGATAAACAGATGCGCAGTGCCTTTATGCGCCGTCATTACAGGAGATGATGCCTTGCTTATCTTTTCCAGCGCGCTGGCAAGGCTGAGCGGATTTCTGGTAAATTCTGCTGAAGAGGCGTCTGCCAAATATTCCCTCTGCCGAGATACGGACATTGCGATGATTCTGGAAAAAAGCGGGGCAAAGAGCGCAAGCAAAACGATAAGAAGAAGGATTACAGGATTCTGCCCTTTATCCCTGGAATCTCGCCTTGGTCTCATGCCTCCGTATTTCCATGCCCTTAAAGCCCAGTCAGACAAGAGAACTATCGTCCCAACCAGCACTGTCACTACTGTCATTAAGAGGATATCCTGATTTTTTATATGGCCCATCTCATGCGCTATAACTGCCTGAAGCTCCTCCCTGTTCATTGTCTCCAGAAGCCCTTCAGTGACGCCAACTATAGCATGGCGCGGGTCTCTGCCTGTTGCAAAGGCGTTCGGAGCAGGGTCGGGGATAATGTATATCTTTGGCATGGGAAGACCGCTTGCCAGGGCCATCTCTGTTACAATATTATGGAGTTTCTTGTGCAGGGGATTTTCAAACTCTAACGGCCGGGCATGAAGGGAGAAAACAACAACGTTATCGCCGTAGAAGTAGGCTACAAATCCATTGATGCTTGCCAATAAAACAGCAATAATGGTGGCAATCGGAAGGCCAGCGGCCTTAATCGTCCTAAATGTGTAGCTGTCAATTGCATAACCAAGAATGCCGAGGATAATAAAAAAGGCTGCTATGAGAAGAATAGTCAGTCTGCGGTTTCGTCTTTGCTGGGAATAGATATCGGTCATAATTGCAGAGAGCGGGGAACAGTGACCATGGTCAGGAGAACATATCCCTCATCTCTGTCTTTTTGCATTTACGCCATTATTTCTTCAAACTTAAATCAACCTGTGGCGTTTCTTTGGCGGCAGCTTCTGCCTGGAAGTATTCGCCCCGCTTAAAACCAAATAGCGCTGCAACAATATTAGAAGGAAATGCCTCCTGTTTTATATTGAATTGGGCGACTATGTCGTTATAGAACTGGCGGCTAAAGCCTATACGGTTTTCCGTGGATGTAAGCTCCTCCTGAAACTGGAGGATATTTTGATTGCTTTTTAAATCAGGATAGTTTTCTACAAGGGCAAACAATTTACCGAGCGCCTGGGTAAGCATATTCTCCGCCTCTCCCTTTCCTGAAACAGTTGTGGCGCCAACTGCCCTGGCCCTTGCCTCAATAACCCTTGAAAGGGTATCTCTTTCAAACTCCATAGCGCCCTTTACTGTATTTAAGAGATTCGGAATAAGGTCGTGTCTCCTCTTAAGCTGCACATCAATCTGTTGCCATGCATTCTGCACTTGATTTTTCAATGTTACGAGGTTATTGTACATTACAACAACCCAAACAATAAGAAGCACCAAAACAGCTAAAACTACCCATCCAATCATATATTGACCTCCTATTTAAAAAAACCTTCTCTCTTATAAACTATTGGCTCTTCATCTTTCAGAACACCGCCGTCTAATACCTCGCCTATAAAAAGCGTATGGTCGCCTGCGTCATGGTGTGATACCACCTTGCAATCCAACCAGGCAATGGCGTCTTTTAGAATCGGCGAACCAGTAGCTTTTATATCATATGACACATCGCTGAATTTATCTACCTTGCTCCCTGTTGTGAGACCGAAGTGCTTTCCCGTAGAAATTGCATCTCTGCCTAAGATATTTATAGCAAATACACCGCCGTCTTGTATAAGGTCGTGAGAATACCTCATCTTCCCTATGGCTACAGTAACAAGAGGCGGAACAAACGACGCCCTCGCTACCCAGGCCGCTGTCATGGCATTTACCTTTTTGCCATGCTTTGTGCTTATAACATATACGCCGTGGGTTATCCTGTGTAATGCCTCAGAGATTTCCTTTTTTACTGCCATACAATTGGAGGCAGGATGCGGGGAGCGGGAAGCAGGAAAATCCCCCCCCTATAACCTACCTCCTATTCTCCGCTTCCTATTTCGAATGCCTGTCTGCCACCTTACTTGCCCCATAGGCGTTTGGTTTTGTAACGGCTGCATAACCTGAACCGGTAACCATGCCAACCACTTCTCTTACAATCTCTTTCGTATCGCCGTTGTCGCCAACATCAAGATGAATCTCAACAGGCAGTTTTGCAAAACCATTTTCCGACAGCTTATTCTTTAAAATAGCCGCCATTTCAAGACTGAGGGATGTTTCATAAAAGATCCTCTGCCGCAGATTTTCAAGCTTCCTGTGTCTGATTTTTTTGTAAAAATAACGGCCGCCATGACCTATCCTATGGATGATGATGGCGCTTATGAAGATGGTCTCTGCCGCCAGAAAAGAGTCGGTTCCGACAATGATGCTGTATCTATAGCTTGTATCTTCCTCTATATACTCTACAAGTTTACTAAATACATCTTCAAAAGAAAGATTTCCGAAGGTAGGGCTGAAGAATTCCTTTTTTTGATGTTTGACAGGTTGCTCGGACTCCATGTTGCCAAATTCTACAATAATTGAATGGAAAAAGGAAGAAAAAATAGCTTCAACTTTATTGTTTGGCCATTGACAAATCTGTGGCTTGCCACAGGCAAGCCATTGGCCTTTGCCAAGGACAGCTTTGTCAATGGTTGACTAATGTAAACTACTCCTATAGAATTAGCAGATGATTTCTCAAGGCATTAGAACCTTTTTCTGGAAGGTCTATATTTTCAAAGATACCATCTTAAAGAAAAGGCTTTATACTGAACTGCACAATATAGCAAAATCCCTGGAAGAGGATATATTTTTAAAACTGCAGAAACACGGGATCACAGGGCTATCCATTGAGATAACTGAACCAGCGATAAAGATTGATCCCTTAGGACAGACTATCTTGATTTCCAAAGATGCGGCAGACTTTTTCAAAGGGCTTAACATTTCAAAGATGGAAATGGATGCCTTTCTTGAATCTAATCAGATTATGGATATATGGAGGGATGTTTACGCAATGGAAACAACATCTCCCATGCTGCTTGGCGGGTATAAGGCATACTGCGCCATAACCAGATTTACGCCTGAATCAGGGCTTTTATCCATGAGATATAACTATTGCGAGTTGGATTATTCAAAGGCTGTACGGGGCATTAAGGAAAAAAGCACGATTAAGGACCACAGGGTATTTTTTCGGAAGGCCCCGCGATATGGTTTGATAAGCGGCCTCCTCGTTATAATACTGGGGCTGATATATCCACATCTGCCGAAACAATTATCCATAGCATTGTCTATCATAATAGGCCTTGGAACAGGCATTCTTGTATTTCTCTCATTGCAGATATTGGGGTCTCTGGAGTATGACAAGGAATATCTTGAAAAAAGACTGAAAACCTCTCCTCTGCCCATCCCCCCACAGGTGGAGGAGGAGAAATTATTACAGGAGAAAAAATGAGGGGTATACTCTCACCCCCTTTATACGGAAATATTCTTAAACTTGCCTCTCCTGTATTTTTTGGCACGCTCTCTCAGACCATATTTTATGCGGTTGACACAGCCATGCTGGGCAGAGTCGGAGTGGAGGCCCTTGCAGCGGCAGGCCTCGGATGGTTTGTCGTATGGCTGTTTGGAAGCAGTCTCATGGCCGTAGAGGTTGGCACTCAGAGCCTTGTTGCACGGCGGTTTGGAGAAGGAGATTGGGAGGCATGCAGCGGGTTTCTTGATAATACGCTTGCCTTTGCCATACTGTCTGGTTTTTTATTTGCCATTGGCGGCTCTCTGCTTGCCCCTCATATATTCCCCTATCTGTCTGACAATATAAAAATCGTTGAATACGGGATTGATTATCTTAAATACAGCTTTTTATCTCTATTCTTTTTTCTTATAATAACCGCATTCCGGAGCTTTTTTGACGGTCTTGGCCAAACACACCAATTCATGAAGATTGCTATTGCAATGAACATTGCGAACATTATATTCGACTATATTCTTATCTTTGGAAAATTCGGCTTCCCAAGACTTGAGGTAAAGGGCGCCGCCATTGCATCGCTTCTTTCGTCCATGATAGGCGCCGGCTACTGCTTTTATCTCAGCCTGACGAATAGATTTATCAGAAGGTTTAGATATCTCAGCATCTTCTCTCTTAATCTTTCTACTTTAAATACCATCCTCAAACTTGCCTTACCAGCCATGGTCAGGGTGTTTTTTATAATGTCGGGCCTTACCGTCTTTCTCTGGATAGTGGGACGGATAGGCGCTATAGAACTTGCGGTGAGCAATATACTCATGACCCTCTCCACCCTTACATTTCTTGCCGGTTATGGATTTGCCATTGCAGCCGCCACCATAGTAAGCCAGCAACTCGGCAAAGAAGATGCAGAAACAGCAGAGGTGTATGTATGGAAGTCCCTTTGGTTGGGAATGATGGGCATGGGGCTTTTAGGGCTTATATTCATCCTGTTTCCCAAAATTATTTTTGAGATATTTACTGATCAGAATACCGTCATAGATAAAGGGAGGAATATATTAATACTCTTTGGAATAATACAGTTCTTCGATGCCATAAGCCTTATCCTTTCCCACGCCCTCCAAGGCGCAGGTTATACATGGTGGGTTATGAAGATAGAAATAGTCGCTGTAGTGTTTTTGTTTTTGCCTGCAGCGTATTTGTTAGGTTTGACATTCAGCTTCGGTCTTTACGGGGCGTGGGTGAGCATGCTTGCCTACAGCTTTACCTTCGGGGCAGCTATGCTGTGGAAATTCAAAGCTGGAAAATGGAAAGAGATTGAAATATAAATACAGCCTACAAGTCGCCAGGCTGCAAGTTTAAAGGTCTTAAAAACTTGTAGGCCATTAGACTTGCAGGCTTTTAGACTATATTATAGGAGATTTTGTATGGAAATTGTTATAACCAGGGGAAGCCTTTTGGAGGCTGATGCAGATGTAATTGTAAATGCAGCAAACAGCCTTGGCGTTATGGGCGGCGGCGTGGCAGAGGCTATTAAAAAGACTGGCGGCGATATAGTGGAAGAAGAGGCAAAAACCCTTGCCCCTATAGCTGTTGGCAAGGCTGTGCTGACAACTGCAGGCAATCTAAAATTTAAAGGCGTTATCCATGCCCCTACCATGGAGATACCCGGCATCCGCATCCCATTAGTGAGCATTGGCAAGGCGACAAAGGCAGTCCTAAAACTGGCAGATGAAAAAGGTTTTTCTATCATAGCATTCCCAGGCATGGGTACGGGTATAGGGGGTGTAAGAAAAGAGGCTTCAGCCCATGCAATGATTGAGGCTATACAAGATTTTAAAGCCCAGAATCTAAAAAAGATTATACTGATTGATGTAGATGAAGATATGGTGGATGCATGGAGAAGGGCAATGGCAGATAAAAAATAGAGATGAAAATAATCGCCCTCATAAAACAGGTGTCTGATACAGCAATCTCTTTAAAGATAAATGCAGACGCTACTGATATTGAATATCAGAATATACCGTGGGTTATAAATCCATACGATGAATATGCCGTAGAGGAGGCATTGCGCATAAAGGAAAAGCATGGCGGCAGTGTAACAGTAATTTCTATTGGGCCTGATAGAATTGTAGATATTCTGAGAAGCTCCCTTGCAATGGACGCTGATGAGGGAGTTCATGTAAAGGATAGTGTCTTTGACGGCTCCGATGCATATTCAACAGGGCTTATTCTAAGCAAGGCTGTCAGCATTTCAGGCTATGACATTATCCTTTGCGGCAGGCAGGCTGTGGATGACGGCTGGGGTCAGGTTGGATCTGCCTTAGCAGAGATATTGAATATCCCTTCTGTCTCTTCAATCCTTAAGCTTGAAATATCAGAAGATAAAAAGACTGCAGTAGCAGCAAGAGAGATTGATGAAGGCCTTGAGATAGTTGAGGTTCCTTTGCCAGCTCTCTTTACAATCCAGCAGGGCATTAACAAACCACGATATGCATCACTCCCGGGTATCATGAAGGCAAAGAAAAAGAAAATAAAGGTATTTGACGCAGGCGCATTGGGTATTTCTCCACATGAAGTTGGAAGAAACGCCTCACGCATACATATAAAAAAACTATCCTATCCGCCTGAAAGGAAAAAGGGAAAGGTTCTGCGAGGCGATTCGAAGGCTATGGCTAAAGAACTGGCAAATCTTTTAAAAAATGAGGCAAAGGTTATTTGATGAATGTCTGGATAATCGCCGAACACAAGGCAGACATTATAACTGACGGCACATTAGAGGCCATTGGCACAGGCCGGCTTATCTCAAATAAATTAAATGCAAAATTGTTTATTGTTGTTTTAGGCTATGAGTTATTTGTGTTATCCAAAAACCTCTCAAATGCCGGCGCAGACAATGTTTATCTATTAGAAACTCCGCTTCTATCACAATACACGTCTGATGCGTATATCGGCAGCCTTTTTCCCTTAATCAAGCAGCATCAGCCATCAGTCATACTCATCCCATCAACCTGCAATGGCAGAGACTTGGCCCCAAAACTTGCAGCAAAGCTCAAGACAGCCTATGCATCTGATGCAAGTAAAATAGATATTGACAGAGAAATCTTCTTTACCAGGCCTGCATACGGAGGGAGGCTTTTATCCACTGTTACCTGCCGCGGTGAAAAACCGTGGATTATAACACTCAGACCAAGGGCTTTTGGAAAATTCGCCGGCGCTTCAAAAATTGCAAAAATAGAAAAACATGCTATAGATATATCTTCCTCATCCATAAGGACAATGATAAAAGGATTTGAACGGACACAAAAGGGCGTTGGTTTAACAGAGGCGGATATTATCATCTCCGGCGGCAGGGGCATGAAGAAGGCTGAAAATTTTAAAATGTTAGAGGAACTGGCAAAAATTTTGGGCGGGGTTGTAGGCGCATCAGGGGCTGCCGTGGATGCGGGATGGATGCCGCATTCAGCGCAGGTTGGACAGACCGGAAAGGTTGTGTCGCCAAAACTTTACATTGCCTGCGGCATATCAGGCGCGCCCCAGCACCTGGCAGGCATGTCAACATCCAAATGTATCGTTGCCATAAACAAAGACCCGGATGCGCCAATATTTAAAGTGGCTGACTATGGAATAGCAGGCGATTTGTTTGAAGTTTTGCCGATATTGATTGAGGAGCTGAAAAGGTGATATAGATACCTGCAACATTGTGTGGAGGACAGGCGGATAAAACATGAAACGAATATTAGTTACCGGCGCCACCGGACAGATAGGGTCTGAACTAATCCCGGCTTTGCGGAAGAGATATGGATCTGAGAACGTTATTGCCGCAGGACATAAAACCCAGCCTGACAAAGAGTTGAGCGAAGGCGGGCCATTTTTATCCCTTGATGTAAGGAATTTTGCTGCTGTTGAAAAAATCGTAAAGGAGCATCGCATTGATACCATCTATCATATGGCAGCGCTTCTCTCAGCCTTTGCTGAAAAAGACCCTCTTCTTGCTTGGGATGTAAACATAAACGGGCTAAGGAACATACTTGAGACCGGCAGAAAATTTCAATGCTCTGTATTCTTTCCAAGCTCCATCGGCGCATTCGGCCCGTCCACCCCTGCCGATGATACGCCGCAGGATACTATCCAGCGGCCTACAACTATATACGGAATAACGAAATTAACAGGCGAACTCCTTTGCGATTATTATTTTCACAGATTCGGCATTGATGCGAGAGGCCTTCGGTTTCCCGGCCTCATCTCATATAAAACCATGCCCAGCGGCGGCACTACTGATTATGCAGTTGAAATCTTTTACGCTGCTGTCAGAGGAAAAAGATATGAATGCTTCCTGAAGCAGGGGACCCGTCTTGATATGATGTATATGCCGGATGCCGTAAGAGCGGCAATCCAATTGATGGAGGCTGACCCGGCAAAACTCATCCATAGAAACGCCTTTAATGTTACAGCCATGAGCCTTGCCCCAGAAGATTTATATAGAGAGATAAAAAAGCATATCCCTGAATTCACGATGACCTATAAGATAGACCCTATGAGGCAGGCCATTGCAGATTCATGGCCGCACAGTATGGATGACAGCGCAGCGCGCAAAGAATGGGGTTGGAAACCTGAATACGATTTGGCCGCAATGACGCAGGAGATGATAGAAAGGCTTTCTGAAAGGTTTGAACAATAACACGACGAAGACTTTTTCAACACGCCTAATGTTTATATATTTCCAGTTTTTTACTTTATATAAATCCATGATCGTGATAGTATTTCCTATACTAAAAGGATATGTAAGAGGTGGCAACAGCTATTCCTATTTATTCATCTTATTGAAATGAAAGGTTGGTTTCTGTATTAAAATGATATTCTCTAACTTATTCTCTAACTCTGATAAATGTTAACAGGAGGACACATGGCAACCCCATGGGAAGTGACCTCACAAAAGGTCAGCGCGGTTGTTGAGAAAATTATAGAGATCAGTAAACCCCGAAAGGTCATCCTCTTTGGCTCCTATGTACGCGGGGATATGAGTGTGAACAGCGACCTTGACGTGCTAATTGTCACTGACAGAAATATTGAAAATCCTCGAAAGGAAAGTGTCAGGATACGCCGCGCTTTGAGGGGGATATTGATGCCAATGGATATCCTTGTAGTTCAAGAGAATGATTTGGAGGCAATGGCAGATACCCCAGGCCTGATTTACAGAGAAGCCATCAGGAACGGGAAGGTGGTCTATGAATCCGCCTAAGAAGCGAATGCCTGTTTCCCCGGACGAATGGCTAATCCATGCCAGGAGCGATTTGAGGCTGGCTAAGCTTGGAATTGCTCAGGATATTTTGCGAGAACAGATATGCTTCCATGCCCAACAAGCTGTTGAAAAGTCATTAAAGGCAGTTTTGTTGCATTTCAAGGTTGACTTTCCCTTCACCCATGATCTGGAAGAACTTCTTGATACCTTAAAAATTGCTGGCATTTCAATCCCTTTGAATTTAAATGAAATCGGTGTCTTAACACCTTATGCAGTGGAAACCCGTTATCCCGGATATTGGGGCGAGATATCTGAAAGCGAAGTGATTGAAGCTCTGGAATTTGCAGAAAGTGCTATCAAATGGGCTGAGGAGACTACCAAAAAATCTAAGTAAGCCCAAATCAACGGCATGGGAAATTAGGAAACACGGGATACGGGTGGAAATTGAGTGATGCAGAAAGTATTTCACAGCTATTGTCTGACGCTAATCCCTTTGTAAAAGAAATTTTGAAGGAAGGGATAGAGGTTCGGTAAAAAATTGGGATTATTAGCTTGAGTAAAGGGGTAATCCGGGAAGTGTCCCTCTATTTTCCCTCTATTTTCCTCTATTTTCACGATATTCTAGGGGGTCTGTTTCTTTAACAAGTCTGCCTTTATCTGTTTTAGATAAGAGATAAGCAAGGCGCTGCAGAATAAGCAAGGCGCTGCAGAATAATAATCGTCAAGAAAATCCTTTGTGCGAGAAGATGTTGATGTAAAGCCGATTTCATCATGCTGATTTTAAAGGCACCTCGTCCAATTCCCGAGGTGGCGGAAATTAAATACGGGAAGCGTCCCCCGATTTCCCAACCGAATAGAAATCTTGGGAATATAAATATTGTCATCAAAAAAATAGGAGGGATAAATGACTATTAAAAAAATAAACTCAGGCTCTTTTGCAAAATTATCGGGGGTTTTGTTCATACTTCTTGGAATAATCGTATGCATCCCGGCTGGTCTATATTTCATTATAACCGGGAACTTTCTTGAAGGAATAATGATTGCGGTATTCGGCCCTGCTGTTTTAGGGCTTGACGGCCTGATATCAGGGTTTGTTTTTGCCCTGTGCTTCAATATCGCTTCAAGATTTGCGGGAGGCATTAAACTTGAAATAGAGCAATAGCACTTTTCAAAATCCTCTCTCATCTGGGATTACTCTATCCACCAAATCGTTCCCCACCGCCTCTGATTACAACTCCATGGGAGAAAGAGTCAACCTGCTTTTCAGACTATATCCCGAACATAGAGGTCTATTGCAGAGATATTTAGGAATACCAAAAATCTCTCACAGGAGAGTTCTGTCTTGAATTTACTGATTTTTATACCCTCTACAGCCATTTTAAATCTCATGCCTTACTATCCCTTCTTTACCTTCCAGACTCTTCAAAATTCTCCCAAAAATTACCTTCCAAAGTCAAAAAAATTGATTGACAGCCATTTTAAGTCATGTTTATAACCATACCGTGAAAAGCAACCTCCTATCGCATGTTGCACTTCTTGTGGCGTTGTTGGCGTTTTCTGGGTGTGCCTCCCTGGGCATCGCAGTAGGGGCGCCCCCAGGCGAAGAAGCCGTGCAGGTAAAGTCCTATATCAAGGTCCAAAGGCCGGCCGTGTCTTCTTTGACGGTGGAGGTCGCCAAATCCAGCTACACCGAGATGCTTAACAAGGGATACGCACGAATGGGGACAATCCAATGCGATACCTACATCGGCACGCACGATAGCGCCAAGCAGTACCTGCTGCGAGAATCTCAGAAAAACGGCGCTGAGGTAGCTTGGATAGTTATGTACGACAATCAAAAAAGCGTGAAAGTCGGTGAGGCAGGAAGCGGAACCGGTTGGTCCGGAGGGTCGTTTGGCCAAGGCCATATGTACTCTTACAGTTATAAGGAGAAGTATCTAGATTACAAGTACATAACAGGGATCGCAACCTTGTTTGTACGCGACCCCGCACTTGCCGCAAGACAACTGAAAGAGGGGAAAGCGTTGTGGGAGGCGGTAGCAGCAGGCAGAAAAGAGGAGCAACAGATCCTGATCGGCAAACTTTCCAAAATGGAAGATACGATACGTGGATATGATGATTCCTTGTTTGGAGAAGATTTAGGAAATGAAAGACAAGATGTCCTAGATAGGCTAACAGGGCTCAAGACATGGCTCGTGACTGGCAAAAGTCCAAGTCAATATAACTATGGGCGTCTGACATATGAGAAATGGTGGATGGCGTTGAGCAATTCCCTTCCCTACAGTTGGCGCTATGGTAAGCATATTAAGCAGGCAAAGCAGGCAGTCCAGCTCATGATGGATGTCGAGCAGTATGCTAAAGATAATCGGACACTGTTTGACTACTACAAGTTGCTGGAGTCGACCGATAAAATACTTTTGTACTGACGTAGCATCACATGATGCCGATTTCTCGCACCGGCGATTTGCTGGGAGCCTGTTCGGGCTGCCCTTGTCGGATGCGACGGTGCTGGCGATCAACGAGGAAGCCAGGACGCTTCTGGCTCCGACCGCGGCTAATTCATTTCTGTTCGACTACGGCGTGCTGTGGGATCCGGGAAAATTCATTTTTAATTAGTGGTTCTTGAGCCTCTCTTCCGGCGCAAGTATTGGCTTGATGAAGAGGGAGCAGAGGGGGGTCGTATATGCCGGCGCGCTCCGAGCGGATCTATATTTGTCCGGACAAGAGCGGCGATCCCGGCCGGATCATGGTTTTTCCTGCCTGGTGGGATCGCAGCGCGTTTTTGGAAAGGTACCGCAATCGCGAGATCGATCCCGGGAATCCGATCGACGTCAACGTTGCGTATTTGCTGAGTTCCGCTGAAGCCATCGCGTGGAACGAACAGTGCGCTAAACGTTACTCCAAGGATTTCCCGGGCGGCATGCCGAACGTCACAGGAGCGGCCCGCGAACTGGAGTCTGTCCTTATGAATGCATCGTGGGTTATCGTGGAATCCTACGAATGGGAATCCGGCATGGACTGAAAAGGGGACTCCCATTAAAAGGCACCCATTAAAAGGCACCCTGTCAAGAGAAAAAACTAACCCGTAGCAAGAAAAAAAGGTTTTTCTTGTTCATGTTTCAGCGCTGGGAGAAATAAGGGGGACAACACATCCCAATTCTTTTCTTTGGCATTATCTTCCTTCAAAGACCAGCCGCTCTATCTCTTTTTCTGTAATTTTCATTTCCCGCGCCTTTTTTACTCCATATCTCTGCAGCAGCCGAAACTCTTTTGTTAGCTTTTCCTGCTTATAAAATGAAAACATCTCCCTGAAAAACTCGCTTATTGTCTCTCCCTTTTCTTTTGCTATTTCTTTACATTCCTCAGCAGTTTTGGGCGGCAGGGAAACGGTCATTACTACTCTTTGGCGTGACGACATTTTTAACCTCCATGGTATGATTTTGTATTACCATATCAAAATATTCTTTTATTTTCAAGCATGCTTTAAACCCCTTGTCAATCCTTATAAAAACCTGCTATTATGGCAGTAAAATTTGGTATGTAGAAAATTTACGAATACAAAACACATCAAGTCAAAGCCCAATAACTGTTTCCCAAAGGCAGCCATGTCTCTTAAACAAATAGAAAAAATACTTTCTGAAAAACTCAATGACCTTAAGGTAAAAGGAGCTTTAAAAGGCAAGGAAAAGGTCATCACAGATATTCTTCCGGCAAAGAACGGCTGCGGCCCCCGCTATCTTCTTGCCGGTCATGGAGACAAAGAATTTTTGCGCATGAACTCCAACTCATACCTGGGCCTCTCCTTAAATAAAGATGTTATACAGGCTGAGGAAGAGACTTGCAGAAGATTCGGCGCAGGCCCCGGCGCTGTCCGTTTTATAAGCGGTACATACGAACCTCATGTGGAATTAGAAAAAAAACTGGCGCATTTTCACAGCAGAGAGGCGGCCATGATTTTCAACTCTGCCTATTCAACTGTTATGGGGGTACTTCCACAGTTTATTACTGAAGAGACTCTCGTAGTAAGCGACGAGTTAAATCATAATTGCATTATCAATGCAATCAGGCTTTCCAAGCCTGCAAACAAGGCTATATACCGCCATCTTGATATGAGAGAGCTTGAGCGCATTCTTAAAGAGAATACTGGCCATGCAAAAAGGGCTGTGGTGGTAACAGACGGCATATTTAGCATGAGGGGCGATTATGCGCCTTTAGATAAAATTGTAGAAATCTGTAAAACCTACGAATCAGAATATGAGGAAGGCATTATCACAGTCCTTGATGATTCTCACGGTGTCGGTGCATTCGGTAAGACAGGCAGGGGAACAGAAGAGCATACCAATACACGGGTGGATATTCTCGTGGCAACCCTGGGAAAGGCGCTGGGGGTGAATGGCGGTTATGTGGTGTCAAGCAGAACGGTTATCAACTATCTCAGGGAGACAGCGCCCTTTTATATCTATTCAAACCCCATTACCCCTCCTGAGGCAGCGGCAGCGCTCAAGTCTCTTGAAATCCTTGACAGCTCTGAGGGAATAAAGCTCCTTGAAAGGATGAAAAAACTTGCAGTGCACTTAAGGGAAGGGTTTAAGCAAATGGGATATGAAACAATTCCCGGCGAGCATCCTATTGTCCCGCTTATGGTGAGGGATACACAAAAGACTTCTGAAATGGTTAAGTATCTTTTTGACAACGGCATTCTGGCTACAGGACTTAATTTCCCCGTTGTCCCGAAAGGAGATGAAGAGATAAGGTTCCAGATTTCTGCCAGCCATACTGAAAGGGATATTGATTATCTGCTGGGATGTTTGAGAAAAATAAAAACAGCCTGAGAGATAACGCCGGCCCCACGTTTATGTGTTTTTAATCCAGACAAACCTGAAATTTACACAATCTACTTTATACCATCAGGGCCTTCTTCTGTATTCTGAATGCTGACTCATGGATTCCATTATTTCCACCCCTTTTATTAGCTGCAGGTTCATGGGTGTTTCTTTCCATTCCTCTAAGTACGACTTCCTCGAAAGATGTTTATTTTATAATCACCGATGGTCAAAAATCAGGCAGCTTTTTCGATGAGCAACATATTTTCAGTGTAATATGTTGATTTTTTACTGATAGTGAACGATGGCATTAAATTTGCATTGTTTTATGTTGGAAATTACTTGATTCACTTTTGAGAGTTGCAGACCGGTTGCGAGTCAAGACATAAACATTTTTGGGAATTTTTTCTTTGTCCGGGACCGGCCTTGCGATGTTAGCAAGCATGGGATTGTTTTGCTGTTGTTTGTAAAGGGACAACAGCACCTATAGTCAGCGACATAAATTTGTAGTCTGCCGATCCCGTTTAAATACATAACGGGACAAATTTATCGGTGATTTTAAAATACGTCCATAAATGGGCACACTATATCTACTTATTTTTATCGTTCACTATAAAGGGCAGTGCAACAAAATTTAGATCGTTTGCCCTTGCTCCACTCTTTTCACTACAGCAGATATGGCGAGGGTGATGGGGTAAAATGTAACGATTGTTTTTTCGTCTGTATTAACCCAAAAAATGCATTTGCATTTTTTGGCAAAAGGTGATTAGTCCAGTACGACGGTTACAACGCAGTAATCGTGAAAGTGTTTGAATAAGGTAATGACGCCTTATTCCCTATAACGCGGAAAATGCGGATGCATTTTCTGACAAATGCAAGTCACTGACAGATATCTCTCGGACATCTTTTGAGAGCGCTTATGTCAGGAAGCTACTCAGAAGCAGGCTTCTGCTCTGATCTTGCTTTTGCCCCGAAAAATATTAATTCGGGTTTAAAGGGAATGGGCGTTTTTTTTTGCCGACATACTGTCTGTGTGAAGAGGTTTTTTCATATTGATGTTGTGTATAGAAAGGAGTTGTATGAAGAAGAATTTTACGTACGCGCTTATCTTTTTGCTCTTATGCGCTGTTTACTCCAGCAGTTTTGCCGCGGATGAAGGGCTGCCGCTTCCACTGAAGAGTTATCATAAAAGGAATACGTCTGTTACCGAGAAGTGGAAGGAGGCGGGGAGGGGGTACTTCAATCCATACGAGTATAAACCTCCCAAGGTTGAGGGAGCCGGTACTGACTGCTTAAAGTGCCACAAGGTTTTGACTCCTACGGTGGTAAAGGACTGGGAGGACAGCAAGCATTTCAAGAAAGACGTGGGCTGCACGAATTGTCATAACGACCATTCAAACCTCATCATGCCGACTCCTGATACTTGCGGAAAGTGCCATGCCGCGAGGACAATGCAGCACAGGGGAGGGAAACATGGTGTAGGCTGGAAAAATGTAATTGCGGCTGGAGGCAAAGGGGGCGCGGCAGGCCGATACCTTGCCCAGTATTCCGAGATGCAGGAAGGCGGCTGTGGGACATGTCACAGCATTGAGACTAAATGCGATTCATGCCATACAAGACACGCCTTCAAACCGAAAGAGGCGAGGGAGCCCGATGCGTGCGGCACATGTCACATGGGTCCCGACCATGCCCAAATTGAGTATTACGAATCCTCAAAACACGGTGTCATCTTTAAGGTTGAAGGCAAAGGTTTTGAAGACGGCGGCAGGGCGCCGACATGTGTGACATGCCACATGTCCGGAGGCAATCATGATGTGAGCCAGGGCATTTC
Source organism: Deltaproteobacteria bacterium (assembly GCA_016195725.1). GTDB lineage: Bacteria > Desulfobacterota > GWC2-55-46 > UBA9637 > UBA9637 > UBA10170. Next base: position 28,201 of record JACPZB010000066.1, read on the forward strand.
CATAGGCGGGGCATCTCAAGGCAAATTCATCGGCCAGACAAACAGCGGGAACAGTCAGAGAAAAAACCCCAACGGGATATCGATGAATGAGATTACAGGCGAGGATTTCACGCGGGAGAGGGACAAGATGCTGCGTGTTTGCATTAACTGCCACTCAAAGAGATTTGCGGAGCATAAGCTTTCAATCGCGGACGGTGTAAAAATAGCGAGTGATGCCGTTGCCGGCGAGGCTATAAAGGAGATTGTTGACCTCTATAACTCAGGGCTTCTTAACCCGATGCCGGATGACCGGCCTGAGAACCCATTCGCTGGTTTTAACTTAGTGCTTACATCGCACCAGCTTTATGAGCAGACATCCGGCATAGAGGCGTTGTACTTTGAGATGTACAAGTTTGACCTTGTGCATGCATGGAAGGGCGCTTATCACTTCAGTCCTGACTGGACACACTGGTTCGGCAACGCGCCGATGAAATTGAAACTGGCAAGGATAAAAGACATGGCAAACCAGTTAAGACGCCTTAATAAATTGGAGCTCAAACTCAACGTCAAACCGGAAAAGGTTGAGTTCGGAGAATAGCGGCGATGAGACATTTATTGCCATTCATGATTATATTGATAACGCTCTCATCCGCGGGGGCGGCTGTGCTGCCGCGCGCCGGCGCATGCGGAAGCTGTCATGTTGATAACTTCCGTGAATGGGAATCTTCCGCGCATTCACGCTCAATACTGGGGGAGCGATTTCGCAAAGCGCTGAAAGAGCATCTCCTCAGGGATGGCACGGACGAGGGTAGTTTTTGTTTCAGATGCCATGCGCCTGAGTTGATTATCTCCGGGGATGTCTTTGAAGCTACGAAGATGGCGCTGAACGGGAAGGCGCCGGCCGAAGGGGTTACATGCGTTGCCTGCCACAGTGTGGAATCCGTTAAAGGGGGGAAGCCTGTATACGACCCAGGCGATTTTCCCGGCTATCACAGGGTGAAAGACCTGAGGTCTCTTGACAGGGCCGGGCTCTGCACGACCTGCCACAGCGTTTATAAGCAGAAGAATATTGTCAGGGAAGAGAAGAGCGGTTTTTTAATGCGCAATGTTTCATGGGTCACGGAATTATTCCACGCAAGAAGAAGCAAGAAGAGCGACCACGGTTTTTCTGACACCATTATTGTGGAAAAGGAAGGGGAAGGATGTCCGGGCGTCAAGAGAGATTAAATATTATCTTATTGCGTGGACTATCAGCGTTAGGGGCATTTCTTTTACTGATATCAGCCGCTATGGCTCGGTCCGGCAATTTCAGTGAGGGAGAAGGGAGCAGGGAGTGCAGGAACTGCCATCAGGAAAATAAGAGACCGGACAGATATGATGCCGTCAGACCCTGGCTCAAGAGCCGGCATGCCGAGGCAGGTGTTGCGTGTGTCGACTGTCATCTTAAAAAAGAGATAGAGAAAGAGGATTTTTATAAGGCCGTTACCGCAACGACGAAGGAGAGCGCCCACGCCTTTATGGTGGAGAGGCCGGCCGCGAAAGAGACAAAGATGTATTTTGTCGGCGTATGCGGCGGGTGCCACAAAGAAAGGCTTGACGAGTTCAATGCGAGTGTGCACGGCATGGCAAATCAGAAAGGGAAAAGCGTAAGCTGTATTGACTGTCACGATCCGCATAGTGTCTCTGCGGCATCCAGCAGGGATTCACGGCTGTACAAGGGGAATGACCTGAAAACCTGCGGGAGATGCCACAAGGATATGCTGGACTCATACATGAGCACATTTCACGGCAAACAGTTTGTCCTCGGCAATACCCTTGTGCCGACATGCGTATACTGTCACATGGGGCATGAATTGCCGCCGGATGCGCCGGGATCGGCCATCAATGCTAAGAATGTAGGCAATATCTGCGCGGGCTGCCACGGCGAGGCAGTCGCGCTGGGACCGGATGCGGACGAGATGATGATACACTCTCTCAGCAGGGATTCTACAAGAAAGGTCATCCACTTCAGGGACCCTGTCTCGTTCGGGCCGTTCTCCATCGCCTCTGTAATAAACTCATCGTATATCGCGATGATCATAGGGGTCGTAGGTTTCTTTACCCTTATGTCAACCCGTGACTTTGTAAAAAAGACAAGGATGGCGCATACCCACAAACATGATAACGGCAGCGAAGAAAAGACGATAAAGCGTTTTTCTCTCGCATGGAGGTTTCAGCACTTTTTCTGGGCAATCTCATTTATCGTTCTTGCTGCAACAGGCCTGTCCCTCAAGTTTCCGGATTCGATATTCTCGAGGGCTATCGTGTGGGTTGCAGGAGGACCCGCGATGAGGTCTGTTGTCCACCGCATCGCAGCGGTTGTTTTTATAGGAACGGCGCTGGCGCATCTGAGCCCGTATATTTTGTTCCGCAGGCTGCCTGGAAAGGTCATTCTTGCAAAAAAAGATTTCCTCGACGCACTGCTGCATCTCAGCTACTTGTTCGACAGAACCGAAAATATGCCGCTCATGGGGAGATATACGTGGTATCAGAAGCTGGAATATTGGGCCACGGTTGTGGGCGCCTGCATAGTCATATCAACCGGTTTCCTTATGTGGGGCTTTGCCCCCCTGATCAAGAAGATACCCATTTCGCTCTTATATTACGCGCAGATGATGCATGGGTGGGAGGCCATACTCGCGGTTCTCGTTATCTTTGTGCAGCATATATATCAGACTGTTTTAAACCCGCTTGTTTTCCCGATGGATTTCTCATGGCTTACCGGAAGGACGAAATACGCGGTGATGGAACATGAACATCCCCTTGAGTTGATGGAGATTGAGTCTAAGAAGGGAGGCGGAGATCGTGAAGGCGCATCTTAACCCAAAAAATGCGGTTGCATTTTTTGGCAAAACAGTGCTGATAATCGCGGCGATTCTATTGACATTGCCTGTTCATACATGGAGCGATTCCTGCGACGAGTGCCATCTTCACAGGTCGCTTGTCAGGGAATCTGACGGGGAATCTGTAACAGATGCGGACGCGCCGGGAACGCTTGCCGGATTCCATATTATGGAATTCAAAGGCGAGGAACGGACATCGGCATGCCGCAGGTGTCATGGAAATTTGCAGGAGTCCAATAAACTTCCGCGTTCGGAGGCATGCCTCAAGTGCCATACGAGGGGCAAGGCAGCGCAGGGGGATCGGCGCATGGTATTCCATGCGGAAAAGAATCACTGGCCTCTGGAAAAGGTGTCGTGCGCTGACTGTCACAGGGCGCACATAAAGGGCAACCCTGCCGTAAAGTTTCTTACGACAAATGTGGTCAGCGTATGCAGCGGATGCCATGAAAAAACTTTTAATTTGAAAGAAACTGCGTTGAAGGAGAGCGCTTTGCCTGATTCAGGCCAGTAGATTAATAAAGGAGGCTAACTGTAATGTCTTCAATTGAGCAGATAGGGGAAATCAGGGTTGCAATCGATACCGTATGGGTAATACTCTCGGCCGTTCTTGTTTTCGTAATGAACGCCGGTTTTGGAATGCTTGAGTCGGGCCTGTGCAGGTCAAAAAATACCGTGAATATATTTTCAAAGAACATAGTCATCTTTGCCATAGCAGGCCTTACTTTCTGGCTTGTCGGATTCGGCCTCATGTTCAGCGATGGCTCGTTTTTCATCGGCTCGACAGGATGGATGCTCACGGGTGAGGATAACAGTCCCGCCGTGGCCGGGCAGTATTCCGGTATTTTCAGCTCGCTGGGCTGGACTGCCGTTCCCCTCTACGCAAAGTTTCTTTTCCAGATGGTATTTGTAGCCGCCTCGGCGCACATTGTGTCCGGCGCGGTGTCAGAGAGGATAAAGTATTTTTCATTTATTGCCTTTTCCGTTGTGCTGGTCGCCATCATCTATCCCATAACAGGTCACTGGATATGGGGCGGAGGATGGCTGGATTCGATGGGTTTTGTTGATTTCGCCGGCTCCACGGTGGTCCATTCGGTAGGAGGATGGGCAGCGCTTACCGGCACGATCGTGCTTGGCCCGCGTATGAACAAGTTTACCAGGGACGGGAGAATAAACCCCATTCCCGGCCATAACCAGACAATGGCTGCGCTTGGTATGTTTCTGCTCTGGCTCGGATGGTTCGGTTTCAACGCCGGAAGTGCAATGGCCGCAAAACCGGAGACGATAGCGCTGGTTGCCGTCAATACCACACTGGCGGCCGCAGCCGGCGTTTTAAGCGCGACAATCGTATCAGAGATACTCATAGGCAAACCGGACCTGAGCATGATGGTTAATGGCGCGCTTGCCGGCCTTGTCGCAATTACTGCCGGCTGTTCAGCGGTAAACATAGGCGGCGCTGTGATAACAGGCCTTGTGGCCGGCATACTTGTGGTCTACTTCATAATATTCCTTGACAGGCGCAGGATAGACGACCCTGTAGGGGCAATACCCGTGCATCTGATAAACGGCATCTGGGGCACTGCGGCCGTGGGGCTGCTTGACCGGGAGGCGGGGCTCTTCTATGGAGGCGGCATATCGCTTTTTATTACGCAGCTTATCGGGATTGCGGCTGTCGGCGTTTTTGTCGGCGGAGGCACGTATGTTCTCTGGCGCCTTATCGGTCTTGTTATGGGACTGCGGGTAAGCCAGGAAGAAGAGTATGTCGGACTCGACATAAGCGAGCACGGCATGGAGGCATATCCTGATGCATCCGGACCCAGGGGTTTATACGGAAAACCGGGAAAGTTCTAACCGCGGCGGGAGGCGGAAAGCGGGGACAGATTTGAAATCTGTCCCCAACTATCGGAGGACGAAATGGCCTGGCTAATATTCTTTGTTTTTTGGATTGTCTTTCTCTGGCTCTATAAATACAGCGAGCGGCACAAGCAGCACAGGATTCTGGAGATGCAGAAGGACAGGCATTCGGACTACGGCCAGATGAAAAAAGAGTTCGACGAGAGCATGGAGCTTTTCAATACCACTGCTGATTTCAAAGCCAGGCTTGCGCATATTGATAAGGCCATAGAATGTCTTAAGTGGATGGAAGAGATGATCCCCGGCAAAGAACATTCCTCTGAAAAGCTTCCGCAGATAATGTCGCTCAAGCAGGCGCTGATATATTCCGGCATAAAGGCGCAGTTCGAAAACGCAATGAATAACGCGAAAGAGGGAAAGCTCCTCGTGGCAAAGGTCAATCATGCAACCGCCGCTCAATCCATCCTCAACAAAGGGCTGAGCCTCGGCATTGACAGAAAGACCCTTGCGAGGGAGATTGAAGAGGCCAACAGTTTTATCAACAGGATTCAATACGATGAATACTTTTCAAAGGCAAAAAAAGAAGAGGAAAAAGGGAATATAAAGACAGCCATAGATCAGTATCAGGTGGCGCTTTACTTTTTAAAAATGACCAGCATGGGGGGCGAAGACCATGAATCGCTGGTAAAAGAGATGGAAGGGAGGATACAGAAACTTTATGAAAGAGGCATTGTTTAAAGCGATCACAGGAGGTAATTATGGAAACATCTGACATGCAGGAAAGGATGAAAGGTTTCGGGGAGGCCATAAAAAAAACGGAATTTCCGTGGAAGGCAGTCCTGTTTGTTTTGATTACAGGGTTTATTGTCGTAGGCGGCCTGTTCGGTCTCCTGGAAATCAATGAGGCCGGCTACATTACGGTCAAGCAGTCCCTGTTGACAGGCAAGGTTACAATCGTTTCAGAGCCAGGTATGTTCTGTCAGTGTTTCGGAACGATAACAAAATACAGGGAGGCGGGAACCTTCAAATTCGCTCAGACCGAAGAAGCAGCCGGAGGCAAGGAAAAGGCGAGGCCTAAAAAGGGCAGGGGGAGCGACCCGGAGGTATCCGATGAGATAGAGGTGCGATTCAACGATGGTTCCATTGGGTGGATATCCGGAATGGCGCTTTTCGATCTTCCCAAGGATGATGAAAAACTCGGGCTTCTCCATATGAAATTCAGAGGCTTCAGGAATCTCATTGAGGCCGGAATAATGCCCACTATTAAAGAGTCGGTTGTGCTCACGGCCGCGCTCATGAGCTCCGGAGAGTCATATACGACAAAAAGGGCCATATTCTCGGAGTGGTCAAGGGATCAGATTGAGAAGGGCACATATATGACCGAGGAATTGGTAAAAGAGGAAAAGGACCAGAGGACCGGAGATGTTACCAGAAAGAGCTTTGTCAAGATAAAGACCGATAACAGCAGGCTCCTGAGAAATGAAAACCCCCTTGAGAGGTACGGCATAAAGTTCAGACAGTTCCAGGTAACGGAGATCCGCTATGAGCCTGAGACGGAAAATCTTATAAAGACAAAAATGGAGGCGATGCAGAAAACCATCGCAGCCAAGATTTCCGCAGAGAGGGCAATACAGGAAAGGCTTGCGGCAGAAGAGCTCGGCAAAAAGAACGTTACAGTCGCCGAATATGAGGCCATGATAAAGAAGAAGAAATCTGAGGTCGAGGCAGAAGAGGCAAAGGCAGTGGCCGTCATTGAGGCGAATAAGAAACTTGAGGTGGGAAAACTGGAGAGGGAAAAGGAGACCAATGCCGCCTCAAAAAAAGTTGAGATTGAAAAACTTGAGAAGGCCAGGGCGGTTATAGAGGCGCAGAAGGCGCTTGACGTGGCGAGAATAAACGCACAGAGCGCTGAAAGCAAGAAAAGGGCGGACGTCCTCGAAGGGGAAGGGCTTGCTGAAAAGAAAAAGCTTATTTACAAAGCCGATGGAGCGTTACAGCAGAAACTTGATGCTTATGTCAATGTTATGACAGTTCTCGCAAAGGAGCTTGGCAAACAGAAGTGGGTGCCTGATATCACCATGAACGGCGGGCCGCATGGAACCGCGGACGGGAACGCGGCAATGGGCTTTATGAATCTGTGGATGATGAAGACCGCCAAAGAGCTTGGAGTTGAACTGGTGAATGAGAAAAAGAATCAGTAACCGGGATAGAATGCTCGCGTTGAGTATCGTGGACAGAAATTGGGGACAGATTTCAAATCCATCCCCAATTTCTTTTTGATTTTTTACGGTTTTTACTTCTATCTAACCTTCACCCTCACGCCATCCTTTATCGAATCATCGGGGTGGGCTATGACAAACTTGCTTTCACTGAGCCCTGAAATAATCTCTCCAGTTTTTTCTTGTCTTTGGCCTGCCTGTGTGCCTGTCTGTGCGTTGCACGCAGACAGGCTCAAATCCTGCGTTTGCCCCAAAAAATAAAAACTAAGTGCATTTTTTGGGTTAGATGAAAATATTTACCATGAAGGATAAAAAAGAGACAATAAAGCATGAAAAATATTTTTAGACCATGCTCTTATTTTCACCAACAACTATACAGGGCAGTATGATGGCTGGGACTATTTTTTCAGCCCCTCATTCATGCTTCCTGTTCTATACCCTTGAAGGTCAAGGGTAATGTAGATAAAACCCTGCTGTTTAAATTTTTCGACAATCACATTCCGCACGCTTTCATCCATGAACCTATTTATCTCAGATGAAGGCACTTCAATCCTTGCTATTTCATTGTGATACCTTACCCTGAACTGGGAAAAGCCAAGATTGCGGAGGATCTCCTCGCATTTTTCCACTTTATCCAACCTTTCCTCGGTTATCTTTGTCCCATAAGGAAATCTGGATGATAAACAGGCAAAGGAAGGCTTTTGCCATGTCTCAAGACCAATCTGGCGGCTTATCTGTCGTATCTCGAGTTTTGACAACCCCGCTTCTACAAGCGGACTTCTTACGCCAAGGCCTTTTGCAGCTTCTCTTCCCGGTCTGTAATCATTTATATCATCAATATTGCTTCCGTCTGCCACAAATGCAAATCCGAGTTCTTTTGCCTTTTCAGTGCATATTTCAAAAAGCTCGCTCTTGCAGTAAAAACACCTCTTATCAGTATTGTCTGCAAAATTGGGTATGAGGAGTTCATTTGATTCTATAATAATATGCCTTGCGCCAATCTCTCTTGCCAGCCTCTTAGCATCCTGAAATTCCCTGTCAGGATAGGTTGGAGAGGTGGCTGTAAGCGCCACAGCCTTATCGCCCAAAACATCAAAGGCAATCTTTAAGAGGAATGTGGAATCCACCCCGCCTGAAAAGGCTACAAGCACAGAGCCCATGTCTCGGAGAATAGTTTTAAGGTGTTCAAATTTTTCCTGAGTAATGGCCGTTACGTATTGTATTTGTTCCTCTGCCCCTTGCCACTTGCCCCCTGCCCCCTGTATCTTCATATCATCATTCCTTTTAAAATCTCATCATCAGCTGGCGAGTCGGCCTCAAATGTGGATGTCTCCCCATTCATTGAAAGTTTTAGCAGTTTTTTTCCGGCAGCCTTTTCTCCGGCATATCTTAAAACCATCTTGCCTGCGAGGGTATGAGTTCCGTTTTTGGATATGCCGCAAATAAGACCTGTTGGACCAATGAAATCCAAAGGCTCTATTAAGGTATCGTCTGCCTGAGCAAGATTTTTGATTTGTTTGTTATCGGCCTCGTCTCTTCCGATAATAATCTTAACATCTTTATTCAGCCTGAAATGTCTGCCTGCCTTCAAAAGCTGAAGGTCTTTCATGGTTACATCCTTTTTATTTTCCAGCAAATCCTTTACCCTTTTTGAAAATATCTTGTCTGTTAAAAGGCACCCCCCTGATGGACACGGATAGTTCTGAATATCAAGCTCTTCTGCAAGGGCTATCTGCGGTTTTCTTGAGCGACCAATCACATCAAGAAGTTTTTCTCTGTCTATTATTTTTAACTTTTCCGGAATGGTCGGCTCAAGGTGCTTTGCACAAAGTGGCCTTACAATAAGCCCATCCAGATTGCTTTCCCTTTCTATGGTCTTGAATGCGTCCCTTCTCTGGCTCATGGGCCTCTGGCCCAAAACCTCGCCGGTTACGACAAATGATGCGCCAATCTTCTCCATATATTTCTTTGCAAGTTTATGCATGTATATGCGACAGTCTACGCATGGATTTATACCCTGTCCATAGCCATACTTTGGGTTTCTCACAACCTCTATATAGTCCAGACCTTTCTGAAGAACTTTTATTGGAACACCAAATTCCTTTGCAACCCTTGCAGCCTCGTTACTGCACACGCTTCCCCTGCAACTGCAGGTGCAGAATGTAGATGTAAAGTTAAGGGCAACTATCTCAACCCCCTGTTCCAGTATTACCTTGACCGCCAGAGTTGAATCCAGTCCGCCGGAAAGGAGTGCAACAGCCTTTCTATTCACCTCGTTAGACCTCCTTTAACTTCCTCTGCAGTCAATAAGCCCCGCTTATTGACAATTCCTTAACCATAAATTAAAAATGAAGTCCCCATTAACCATGTTTTTGCATAAGAAGGCACAGGGCTAATTGGGTTTATAGATTTATCTTAAATGCCATACTTCCCCAGTATGATGCGGAGGTCTTTCTTTACCTTTGCAGGTATCTTCTTCCTATCTGTAACAACCGCATATTTTATGGCAGTTGCGCACTTGCACCCACGCCCACTCATGATTCGGGGGACCGCCTCTTTTATAATTGCCTTTGCTGTGGCAACATTCTTTTTCAGGGTATCAAGTATCATCTCCACGGTAACCGATTCTTCGGTTTCGTGCCAACAGTCATAGTCTGTAGAAAGCGCCAGTGTTGCATAGCACATCTCTGCCTCTCTGGCAAGCTTTGCCTCTGGGATATTCGTCATGCCTATGACATCCACGCCCCATTTTCGGTAAATCTTTGATTCTGCCCTTGTGGAAAACTGCGGTCCTTCAATGCATATATATGTTCCACCTTTATGGATAGTAGCCCCAACAGCCTTTCCAGCTTCGTAAAGGATGCTGCTCAGATGAGGACAGACTGGTTCTGCGAACTCCACATGGCCAACGATGCCGCTGCCAAAAAAGGTGCACGGCCTACCCTTTGTTCTGTCAAAAAACTGGTCAACTACAACAATGTGGCCTGGCTGAATATCCTCCCTCATGCTGCCGACTGCAGAAACCGATATTATCCATTCCACGCCAAGCTTTTTCATGCCATAGATATTTGCCCTGTAATTCAGTTCAGATGGCAATATCCTGTGGCCCCTGCCGTGCCTCGGCAAAAAGACCATCTTTACATCCCCAAGTCTGCCGACTATATAGGCATCGGACGGGTTCCCGAACGGCGTCTTTACCTTAACCTCTTTTACATTTTTCAATCCCTCCATCTCATAGAGGCCGCTCCCTCCAATAACACCAACAACCAGTTCAGACATTTAAATACCTCCTCTTAACAAAGGTTGCTATTCCTTTTCTATCACCATCAACGTCTCATCAGGATTTACAGAATCTCCAACCTTGACATATATCTTTTTTACAATGCCGTCCATGGGTGTATGCACCTCGTTTTCCATTTTCATTGCCTCAACCGTGAGGAGCGTATCTCCGGCAGAAACCTTATTGCCCTCGGATACTTTTATGCTTGTAACCTTTCCCGGGATAGGCGCTGTAACATCCCCCTTCTTTGTTGCTTTCGGCCTTACTGAGGTGGTTGTCGGCTTTGCCTCTATCTCGCCTGCTGTAGCTGGAATAACCTCTGTAAGAGACTCCAGCATAACCTCTTCGAGACGCTCGTCTATCTTTAAGAAGAACGGCCTCTTTCCTTCAACCTTGTGGCCTGTGCCTGCCACCTTCACCCTGTAGGATTCGCCATGAACAGTGATAATAAATTCACTCGGCGCAAGGGATGGTATGTGAGGCACCTGGGGGGGCTGAGTTTCTTTAACCTCTTCCAGCAGCTCTGGTTCAAGCTTGCCGCTCTCCCTCTGTTCAAAATATTCCAGAGCCACATTGGGAAAAAGCGCATAGGATAAGATATCATCGGTACTCTTTGCCCTCCCCCCAAGCTCCCTTGTAAGTTTGTCAAGTTCAGGCTCAAGCAAATCCGCAGGCCGACAGGTAATTGGTTCCTCATCACCTATCGCCTTCTTTTGCACCTTTTTCTCTATCTTGCCAGGCGGGGTGCCGTAAAGGCCTTTAAAATAATTTCTTGTCTCAGTGGTTATAACCTTATACCTCTCTCCACTAAGGATATTCAATGTGGCCTGCGTTCCGACAACCTGGCTGGCTGGCGTAACAAGCGGCGGATATCCCATATCCTTTCTTACCCTCGGAATCTCCTCTAAAACCTCATCCATTTTTTCAATGGCATTCTGTTCCTTTAATTGGACTGCCAGATTTGAGATCATACCGCCTGGTATCTGGACAACGAGCGTCTTTGTATTTATGCCGGTATATTCACTTTCAAATCTTTTGTATTTCTTGCGGAGATTTCTAAAATATTCTGCTATGTCTGCCAAAAGTGCAATGTCAAGGCCTGTATCATATACTGTGCCTTGCAGTGCCTCCACAAGGCTTTCCGTGGGCGGCTGCGCTGTGCCAGACGCAATGGATGAGATGGCGGTGTCAATCATCTCCGCGCCTGCCTCTATTGCCTTGAGATAGCTCATGGATGCAAGGCCGCTGGAATCGTGGGTGTGGATATGTATGGGAAGTTTTATTTTCTCCTTCAACATCTTTACAAGGTCATAGGCGGCATACGGCGTGAGAAGCCCTGCCATATCTTTTATACAGATAGTATCAGCGCCCATGTCCTCCAGTTGGAGTGCCATCTCCGCAAAACCCTCATGCGTATGCACAGGACTTGTTGTGTAGCATACGCAGGCCTCTACAATAGCCTTGTTTGATTTTACCGCCTTAACAGCAACCTCAACATTTCTTATGTCATTCAGGGCGTCAAATATGCGGAATATGTCCATGCCGTTTTTTACAGAACGTTCAACAAACTTCTTCACCACATCGTCTGAGTAATGGCGATAGCCCACAAGGTTCTGTCCCCGAAGCAGCATCTGGAGCTTTGTCTTGGGCAGGGCCTTTTTTAAATCCCGAAGCCTCTGCCACGGGTCTTCTCTCAAGAAACGAAGGCATGTGTCAAATGTTGCGCCGCCCCAAACTTCAAGACTAAAGTAACCCACCTTGTCCAGCTTTTCTGCAATAGGCAGCATATCCTCTGTCCGCATCCTTGTTGCAAGAAGAGACTGATGGGCATCACGCAATACCGTATCGGTGATTTTCACTCTCTGGTTTTTGGTTTTGTTTTTGGGCATGGTCTCTCCCGCAGGTGGTTTTTCGATTGTCGAATTTTGATATTCTATTTAATTCGTAAATCGTAAATCGCAAATCGTAATTATCCTTCAAAACCTATGATATGCCGCTATTGCCGCAGAAATGGCCGCCACCTTGTCAATCGGGTCTTCAAACTCGGCATAATTCAACAATTCCGGCTTTCTGTCTATATATCCAGTATCAAAGTTGCCGTTTATAAAATCAGGGTCGTTCATTATCTTTCTTAAAAAGGGAATTGTGGTTTTTACCCCGCGGATTACAAACTCATCCAAAGACCTGTGCATCCTGCTGACAACTTCATTCCAGTCTCTTCCGCGTACCACCAGCTTTGCAACCATGGAGTCATAAAAACCAGGTATGACATAATCCTTATAAATAGCGCCGTCTATCCTTACACCGATGCCGCCCGGCGAGTAATATGCCGTAACCCTTCCACTATTGGGTCTAAAACTATTCTTAGGGTCTTCTGCACAAATGCGGCATTCCATTGCAAAACCCCTTGCCTTAACCTTATCCTGCCCCATGTTGAGAGGCTTGCCTGCAGCAATCTCTATCTGTTTTTTTACAAGGTCAATGCCTGTAACTTCTTCTGTTATGGTATGCTCAACCTGTATCCTCGTATTCATCTCGAGAAAATAAAAATTCTTTTTGTCATCAACAAGAAACTCTACTGTCCCTGCATTTACATAGTTTGCGGCCTTGGCAGCCTTTACAGCGGCCATGCCCATCTTATCCCTTAAATCTGCATCAAGGATGAGAGAAGGGGAAATCTCTATAATCTTTTGATGCCTCCTCTGGATTGAGCAGTCCCTTTCTCCAAGATGAATGACATTTCCATGCTTGTCTGCCAGAATCTGGAATTCAATATGATGAGGCCTCTCAATATATTTTTCTAAAAACACCTCTGATATTCCAAATGCTGCCCTTGATTCAGACTGGGCAATATCCATGTTTTTAACAAGCTCCTTTTCACCCCTTGCAACCCTCAGCCCTCTGCCTCCTCCTCCCCCTGATGCCTTTATCATAACCGGATAGCCAATCTCCTTCGCAAACACCGCTGCCTCATCTGTATTCTTGAGGCTGCCTTCACTCCCTGGAACAATAGGCACACCTGCCTTTTTCATCATCTCCCTTGCCCTTACCTTGTCGCCCATATCAGCAATAGCCTGGCTGGTTGGGCCGATAAAGGTTATGCCCTTTTTTTCGCATAACTCTGCAAAGCTGGGCTTTTCTGAAAGAAAGCCGTAGCCAGGGTGTATAGCATCCACGCCAACTTTCAGCGCAAGGTCGACTATTCTATGGATGTTCAGATAGCCCTCAATAGGACCAGGACCGACAAGATAAGACTCGTCAGCCTTTTTAACATAAAGAGATGTGGCGTCAGCCTCTGAATAGATTGCAACGGTTGCTATGCCAAGCTCCTTGCATGCCCTGATTAGCCGTGTGGCTATCTCGCCTCTGTTTGCTACAAGCACCTTCTTAAACATAATATTGCTTTGGGTCAAGGCGACCGTGTCGCCGTTTTTACGCCAATATAGTTGGTTCGCTCCGTAATTGTTGCATAAGAATTCCCTTATAGAAAATAAGTTTACCCCGTTAGAAGGATTTACTATGCTATTGGAGTCTGCCAGAAGAATTTGACCCTTTTGGAGAGAACCTTCTAACGGGGTTTAAAATTAGCCTATTTAATCCTTTTCTGTCAAGACTAATTGTGAATGCGTTTATAGATTTTTATATATATTTTGGATACAATCAAAACACCTCATGAGAACCCTGAATCAACCCTGGCCTAGTGCTATGCCAGGGTTCAGGGCGACTCAATTTTTAGCTGCCGATTTTAAAACAAACTATGTCTCAAAAACCCTTCATAGATGTCGCAGTTGGGCTTCCAATGGACAAGCTGTTTACCTACAGGGTTCCTCATGTTTTATCGGATCAGGTTGCCATAGGCAAGCGCGTGCTTGTGCCGTTTGGAAAAAGGATTGTAACAGGCTTCTGCGTCGGATTGAAGGAAAAACCGAATGTAAACCCAGTGAGAAGTCTAAATAGGGAAGATGATAAAAAAATAACCCAGTTAGGCAGCTCCGATAGAGGAACCTCCAATGGGGTAAAGGGCATAAAAGATACTATAGATGTATTAGATGATGCGCCTATATTTGATGAAAAGGGGTTAAGGCTTTTCCAATGGATGGCATATTACTATTTTGCCCCTCTTGGAGAGGTGTTAAGCCTTATATGCCCTGGTGGGGTCAATATAAAAAGCCAGAGACACTTTTCCGTAACAGAAAAAGGAAGGTATTGCAAAGAAGATATTAACACTCTATCGAAGAGCATACTTGAGGCAGTAATCAAAAGAGACGGCAATTCTCTCGCCTCTTTACTAAAAACTTTTAAAGGCAAGTCAATCTACAGCGCCATAAATAGGCTAAAACAGGCAGGCCTTATAAAGGAAGAGTTAAAGATTAAAGGAAGGGCAGGAGAAAGATTGGAAATCTTTGTATCTCTTCTCATGAAGGCTTCTCCAGAAAATTTCGCAAGAAAGGCTCCGATTCAAGCAAAGATTCTTGGCTATCTTCATGAGAAAGGGGAGGCCTCGGTAAAACTCTTGAGAAAAGAGCTCGGAAGTATAGACTCAGCGGTCAAAAAATTAAAAGAAAAAGGGTTCGTATCATTAACCCAAAAAAAGATTCAACGAGATCCATTTGATGATACAGTGCCGCAAACCGTTTCTCATAAACCTACTGATGAACAAAAAACGGCTATCCAAGCTATTTCGCAAGGTTTGGAAACCAACGCCTTTTCACCATTTCTTCTCTACGGCGTTACAGGGAGCGGAAAAACCTTTGTCTATTTAAAGGCGCTGGAACAAGCCATCGGTCTCGGCAAACAGGCCATTTTCTTGGTGCCAGAGATATCTCTAACCCCTTGGCCTATCAGATATCTAACAGCCATGTTTCCTAACAGAGTTGCCGTACTTCACAGTGGTCTTTCCGACGGCGAAAGATACGATGAGTGGCATAAGATAAAAGAAGGAAAAGTGGATGTGGTTGTGGGTGCAAGATCTGCCCTTTTTGCGCCCTTAAAAAATCTCGGACTTATCATTGTTGATGAAGAACATGAACCCTCTTATAAGCAGGAAGAAGGAGTAAGATACAATGCAAGGGATGTAAGTCTTATGATGGGCAAGATGTTTAATATGGCTGTTATTCTCGGTTCAGCTACTCCTTCTCTTGAGACGTTTTATAATGCAAAGAACGGCAAGATTGCACTCCTACGCCTGATGAGAAGAGTTGAAGACAGGCAAATGCCAAAGGTAGAACTGGTGGATATGAGAAAAAATAAGGGCCAGAGGCCAACGGCTATGGATCAAGAGAATAAAAAAGAAATTATATCAGAAAGACTCAAAAACCTCATGAATAACAATCACGACCGAGGCAATCAGACCATCCTTTTTCTGAATCGCAGGGGATTTTCAAGTTTTCTAATATGCAATGACTGCGGATATACCTCTACATGTTTGAACTGCAGTGTGTCTCTTACCATGCACAAGGGCGCCGGGCTTTTAAAATGCCACTACTGTGACGCGTCTATCCCAATCCCTGAGGTATGTCCCAAGTGTCAGAGTCAGCAGATAAGGCCGGTCGGGCTTGGTACAGAGCAGCTGGAAGCAGAGACAAGAAAGATACTCCATAAAGCAAGGGTCGCCCGCATGGACAGAGATACTACCAGAAAAAAGAGGTCTCATCAAAAAATACTGGACGCAGTTGAAAAGGGCGTTGTGGATGTGCTTGTCGGCACCCAGATGGTTGCAAAGGGGCACCACTTCCCAAATGTTACACTCGTTGGAATTGTGCTGGCAGATACCTCTCTCAATATCCCTGATTTCAGAAGCTCTGAACGAACATTTCAGCTTATAAGCCAGGCGGCAGGAAGGGCCGGCAGAGGAAATATTGCCGGTGAGGTTGTTGTCCAGACACTCCATCCAGATCATTTCTGTCTCAAGTGGGCTGTAGAACAGAACTATGATGGTTTTTTTGAAGAGGAGCTTAATAACAGAAAAGAACTTCTATACCCTCCTCTTTCAAGGCTTGCAAATTTAAGGTTTGAGGGAAATAAAGAATGGGAAGTGGAAGGAGCCGCAAAAAAGGCTAAAAGATTTGCAGATATTCTCCTGGAAAGCGGTTTCAAAAGGGATATAACGCTCCTGGGACCGGCTCCTGCTTTCCTTTCAAAGCTTCAGGGAAAATACCGATGGCAGATGCTATTAAAAGGAAAAGGGGCAAAATCTCTGAACCAGTTTATAAGAAATCTTTTGAACGGTTTTGAAGGAAAAAGAAACAGCAAGGTTAAACTTGTCGTGGATGTTGACCCCATAACTACACTATAGCTACCCCCCGCCAAAAGTTTTGGTGTGTGTGTGTGGTAAAAGCATACGTAAGCCCCAAAACCTTTGACCTTTATTTTTTTTATTGTATAATAATTCTATGTCTATTTTAGATATACTTAAATACCCTGACCCGTTTCTTAAAACAAAGGCCAAACCTGTATCAAGGGTGGATGAGGAAATAAAGAGACTTATCTCCGATATGGCAGAAACCATGTATTTTGCCAAAGGGATAGGCCTTGCCGCAACCCAGGCAGGCGTTAATAAAAGGGTAGCAGTGCTGGATGTCCCTAAAGGCGATAGTTATAAAAAGGGAGAAAATCTTATTGCCTTGATAAACCCTGAAATAATCGCACATGGGGGAGAAACAAAATATGAGGAAGGTTGTTTGAGTGTCCCTGGTTTTACAGCAGAGGTGAAGAGATTTACACAGGTGGTTGTAAAGGCAATTGACAAAGATAGAAATAATATAGAAATAAAGGCAGACGGTCTTTTTGCTATTGCCCTGCAGCACGAGGTAGACCATCTGAACGGCATATTATTTATAGACAGGCTGAGTAAATTAAAAAGGGATATTATCAAGCGAAAGATTAAAAAGGCTATTGAGAATGAAAAAAAGATGTTGTAAATATCCATAAATTAAGTTAACATTTTAACTTCCCATGCTATTTTTAATAGTTTGGGGTGTCATAATAAGTATGATGAAAATATAACAGGTATGGAAGATAGCCGCTCAATCGCACCTTTTGAATATATAGACCTGTCCTTCTGGAATGAATTTCAAAGCAGTTTTTCTACACTTCTGGGCGTCCCTATAGCCATTCATAGCTACGACGGTGCAGTCCTTGCACCACCCAGCAGAGAAGATAGCGTAGCTGAGCTTATCAAAAAGCAGAGTGGAAAAGGGCTCGAACTGTATAGAGATTCATACAAAAAGGCTATTACAAAGGCCATACAGAGGGCAGAGCCGTATGTTTATAAATGCTACACGAATCAATATATCTTTGTCATTCCCGTAATCTTGGACAGGAATGTATCTGTTGCTATCATCGGCGGTCATATATATCTGTCAGAAGATGATTTTAAGGATTTTATAGAAAGGGCCGTTGATTTTGGCCTGGATGAAGTTGCAATCCATGAACTTGAAAAAGGATTCAAGATAATCTCACCTCAAAACTTCTTTACAAAGCCTGCCATAGTCAAGGAAACGGCCGTGCCTTTTTTAAGAAGCCTTTATCTCAAAGGGTTCTATGAAAAGAGGTATTATCAGATGCAGAGCGTTATGGAGATTACTATGCCCAGCTTCCTGCACGAGGGGCAGGAAGACCTGTACAGGTACGTCTTTAATGCAATGGCTGTGCTCTTTGATGTAGATACTACATGTGTGCTGGAAAGATATGACAAGCATTCTTACCGTACCACCGCCGCATTCGGACGCAAAAAGAATGCAGTGGCTGGTTGGATGGTTTCAGATTCGCTCGACATCATTAAGCGGGTTGTAGCAGCCAAAAAACCTGAGGGTTGCAATAACATTGTTGATATAAAGAAAATAGGGCTGCCAGAAGACATAGTATCGGTTTGCATTATCCCCATGGCTATAGGGGATAATGTCTTTGGCTTACTCTGCATATTCAATACAAAAATATCTACAGGCTCCATGAGACTTTTGACCCTTTTAGCAAATCAGCTTTCCTTTGTGGTGGAAGGCAGACGGGCCGACCAGAATATAAAGAAAAAGGTTAAAGGGCTTAATGCCTTAGAAGAGGTGTATAAGACGATTGCCCCAGTATTAGACCAGGAAGAACTACATGACGCTATATTAAACAAGGCCGCAGAATTGGTTGACGCAGAACAGGGTTCTCTTATGCTCTTAGGCGGTGAAGATAGAAATTTAACTATTAAGGCAACAAAGGGTATAGAGAGAAGCATCCTTGAAAACATAAAGATCAAGATCGGCGAAGGCATCTCAGGGACAGTGGCAGAGAAGGGGATACCGATTGTTGTTAAGGATATCGAATCAGAATCAGAGGCCTTTACCAGGGAAAACCGACCCAGGTACAGGACAAAATCCTTTGTCAGTATTCCGTTAAAGATTGGATCCCGCAGCGTCGGAGTCATTAACATATCCGACAAGATAAGCGGCGAGGTTTTCTCAGAAGAAGATTTGCAACTTTTGCTCTCATTTGCCTCGTACGCCTCTATAGCCCTTGAATGCGGAGCGTACTATAGAATGACAGAAGACCTTAAAAAGGTTTCCATAACTGATTCGCTCACAGAACTCTTCAACCGGAGGTATTTCCAGGAGAGGCTGCTTGAAGAAATAGGACGTTCTAAACGTCATAATGAACCATTCACACTCTTTATAATAGACATAGACGACTTCAAGGCATTTAACGATAGATACGGCCATCTGGCGGGAGATGAAGTATTAAAGAAGGTGACTTATGCCATCAGGGATGGAATACGCTCAATTGATGTGGCAGCACGCTTCGGAGGGGAGGAATTCAGTATCATACTTCCCTACACCACTAAGGAAAATTCGTATGTCACCGCAGAAAGGATACGGAGAAGCGTTGAGGATATCAGATTTATAGGCAATAAAATTCCCCCGAACCAGTCTCTCACAGTAAGTATTGGCATTGCTGAATTCCCGTCCGATGCAACAAGCATAGAAGAACTCATAGATAGGGCAGACAAGGCTATGTATGTGGCTAAGGCCAGAGGTAAAAATAAGATCGTTGGTTACGAACAAGAGTATTATAGCTGAAATGCAACAACGCATTGTGCAGAGTATATCTATGAAGGAGTAGTTTGGAGAAAAGATTCAGGATTGTTTTTATGGGTACGCCGGAGTTTGCGGTTCCGCCTCTCAAGGCATTGATTGAAGCAGGTGAAGATATTGCAGCAGTTATAACCCGGCCTGATAAAGCAAAGGGAAGAGGTAAAAAATTGACCCCTCCGCCTGTAAAAGAGCACGCACTTCAGTATAGTATACCTGTACTTCAACCTGAAAAGATCAGAGACGAGGCATTTATCAACACTATCAAGAGGCTTTGCCCTGATCTTATAGTTGTCATTGCCTATGGAAAGATACTGCCAAAGGCTATTTTAGATATACCGCCGTATGGTTGTATCAATGTCCATGCCTCGCTCCTGCCAAAATATCGCGGCGCGGCCCCTATAAACCGGGCAATTATAAACGGAGAAAAAGAGACCGGCATAACAACGATGCTCATGGATGAAGGCATGGATAAAGGCGACATGCTCCTAACTGGAAAAGTTGAAATAAGAGATGATGAAACAGCAGCGGATTTACATGATAAACTTAAGCATATTGGCGCTGCCCTCCTCATACAAACAATGAAAGGTCTTAAAACAGAAACAATAAAGCCAATCCCTCAGGACAATTCACAGGCAAGCTATGCGCCGATGCTCAAAAAGGAAGATGGGCGTATAGACTGGACTATGAAGCCAGACGCGATAAGAAACCTTATACGAGGTTTGAATCCGTGGCCAGGGGCATATACCAAATGGGAGGGTAAACAGATAAAGATATTCAGGGCAGAGGTTGTAACTTCGGAGTTCGGAGTTGGGAGTCTGGAGAAAGAGCCGGGAACTGTAATAGATGTCTCTGCAGAAGGAATCTGTGTTGCAACAGGCAAAGGCAAAGTGCTGATTACAGAATTACAGCCAGAAAATAGAAACAAGATGAGCGTATCTGAATTCATAAAGGGGTATAGGATTTGCAAAGGACAAATCTTTGATTAACGGCTTCGCAAAAAACCGCCCCAGCCTTTGGCTGGGTGCACGCGACGTTGCGCTCTGCGCTCTCTTGTGCAGCACAGCGTATATACAACCATACGTCTCCGCTGCGTGCCGCTTTTCGGGTGCCCATTGCGAAACAATAGGTCCGGGGGCTTTTTGCTTTGTTGTCCTTTTTCATAGAGGGGTGTTAAATTGACGAAGGGTAAATCATTAATTGAAAGAGAAGCAGAATGGACAGGCAGTTCTGAGAGCATTTCCTATCAACCTACAAAAGGGATATTTATTGGGCTTCTCTCTTTCTGTGCCTTTATTATTATTGTGGCAGGATTTTTCTTCTGGTATATACCTTCGGTAGGTCTTGTGAATATCCATCCTGCACTTCCTGTAATATTTGGCGCAGCACTTGCCGCAACAAGCATTGCCATACTCATTGGCGCTGTTGGCTTAAGCTTTGCCATTGTAAAAGGTAGGGATATGTTTCTCTCGTATAAATTCAGGGGCGTACTGATAAAATTCTTTTTGCCTCTCATAATGATGATAGGCGGTCTTTTAAGGATACAAAAGATAAAGATTGAGCAGGCATTTATAGAGATAAACAATCAGCTTGTCAAAGGGATGGGGAAGAAATTTAAACCAGAGAGAATCCTCATACTTATGCCGCACTGCATCCAGTATATTGACTGCAAGATAAAGGTGACACAGAATGTAAGAAACTGTGTTGGGTGCGGCAAATGCGAGATAGGGGAATTAGTCGGACTCTCCGATGAGTTCACCATAGACCTCTTTATATCTACCGGCGGAACCATAGCCAGGAGAAAGGTCTATGAAAAAAGACCCAATGTTATTGTGGCGGTTGCGTGTGAAAGAGACCTGACATCTGGTATTCAGGATGCATATCCTCTTCCAGTCCTTGCCGTTGTAAATAAAAGGCCCCAAGGCTACTGTATTGGTACCGGTGTTGATGTGGCATCTGTCAGGAATGCGATAAGAGAACTTCTGAGATAGCTGGACACACAGGAGGCAAAGGTATAATTCTATGAACCCCGTTAGACCTAAACAAATTCAACCCTTTCCTCATAGGGGAAAGAAATCTAAGATGAGGCTTAATGTGGAAATAAGAGGGGATATAACGGCGTGAAAGATGAATTAGTCCTGCCTCTTCTTGAAGAGGCTGCGGAAAAACTCTCGGTCAAGGTTTCTTATGAAGACCTGAGAAAGGGTGAGGTAAACACACCCGGCGGCTCTTGCGTGCTAAAGGGTGAAAGACGCATCATTATCCATAAGAAATTACACACCAGAGAAAAGGTTGATGTTTTAATGGAGATTTTGGCAGAAATGGATTTTGAAAACATTCATCTGCCAACAGAGATAAGGGCAAGACTGGATAAAATAAAATCCAAGCAGCAACCTCTGGAGGCTTTTCATGAACCCCGTTAGACCTTTCTGTTTTCACATATATATTCTTATAATTCGGAATGATGGAAGATATTACTGTTTAAAAAAAGGTTTAGCAGCGTGAAGGGTATTAAAAAAATATTGGTACCCTTAGATTTTTCCGAATGTTCAAAACACGCCTTGTATTATGCGCTGGATATTGCTGCCGGCGGGGCAGAGCTTTTTATCTTGCATGTAATAGACATAGACTTGCTTGATACTATTTCCAACCTCAACCTTTGCTCAAAGGAAAAGGCTAAAAAGCTTATGGAAAAACATGCCAGAAGTGAGTTTGGCAAATTGAGGAAAGAGTCTGCAAAAAAGATTAGCAAGACAATATCCAAAGAAATTATAGAGGACGGCATCCCATTCCTCCATATATTGCGTAAGGCAAGAGACTTAAATGTTGATTTGATTATTATGGGCAGTTTTGGCACTTCCTCGCCAATGAAGAGGCTTTTCTTCGGGAGTACAACAGAAAAGGTCTTACGGGGCTCTCAAATCCCTGTTTTATGTATTCCTTTACCACAAGTCATTGAAGGATGAACCCTGTTAGAAGCTTACATATCAGGAAACGCTTTGCTTATACAGGGGATTTCCTTCTGATGTAAGAGGCTTCTACCGGGGTGAACGATGGCAGGGATAATAACCCTCCTCACAGACTTTGGAATAGAAGATAGTTATGTCGGGGCAATGAAGGGGGTAATCCTCTCCCTTCACCCCGGTGTAACCATAGTAGATATCACTCATCAGATTCCATCTCAAGATATAACATCAGGCGCATTTGTTTTATCAGAAGCCATTCCTTTCTTCCCAAAGGGCACAATCCATATAGCAGTTGTTGATCCCGGAGTAGGAGGGAAAAGAAAACCGATACTCATTGAAACAGACAAATATTTTTTCGTTGGACCGGATAATGGTATATGCAGCATTGCCATGCAGAGAGAAAAGGTTAAGCAGAAGATTCACCTTACCAATAAAAGCTATTTCCTCGGACGCATCAGTCCTACATTCCATGGCAGAGATATATTTTCGCCTGTGGGGGCATACTTATCCCTGGGAGTTGACCCAAGTCTCTTTGGAAAAAGGATAGGAACAATAAACGGGCTGAATTTTAAAAAACCTTTTGCAATGAATGGAAAAATAACAGGCCAGATTATCTATCTTGACAAATTTGGAAATATTATCACAAATATAGATCAAGAATTATTGAAGCAAGTTTTTCATGCAAAGTCATTTGAGATAATGATTGGCAACAATATAATTAAAAAGCTTGTTCCTTCATATGCCTATGCAAAACGCAACAAAGCAGTCGGCCTCATAGGCAGCAGCGGACTCTTAGAGATTGCAATAAGAGAAAAGAAAGCAAATATAGAGCTTGGAGCAAAGAGAGGAGATACCATAGTATTAGTTTAGCTTGAAAATGATTAAAATATCCTTGCCTCAAAAAGCGCAAATGATAATAAAATGTCATTGCAGGGAGCGATAGCGGTTGCTTCGCCCCTGATAGATTCAAATCAGGGACGAAATAAATTTAAAGATTCCTCGCTCCGCTCGGAATGACAGCTGTGGATATTTTCAGATGAAAAGAATAGAATTGGTCTGCCCAGCAGGAAACCTTCCATCATTGAAGGCCGCAATTGATAACGGCGCTGATGTGGTCTATACAGGTTTTAACGACGCCACAAACGCCCGCAATTTTGAAGGTCTGAACTTCACCCCTGATGAATTAAGAAAGGGCATTGAATACACCCGCAAGAGAGGGAAAAAGGTCTACCTTGCCGTCAATACATTTCCGCAGATGGATACATATCACCAGTGGTATAAATCAGTAGACAATGCAGTCAAGCTCAATAGTGATGCCATAATTTTGGCTAATCTTGGAATTTTAAAATATACAAGAGACAAATACCCTGATGTGAGTACACATCTCAGCGTTCAGGCAAGCTCATCAAACTATGAGTCTATAAATTTTTATAAAAAGCACTTTGGCATCAAAAGGGTAGTTCTGCCGAGGGTCTTAACCGTGGACGAGATGAAGGATTTAAAGAGCAAAACGGATATAGAACTGGAGGTTTTTGCACTGGGCGGACTTTGCATCAATATAGAGGGAAGATGTTATCTTTCCAGCTTTGTCACAGGCGCATCAACAAATACAGAAGGCGCATGCTCTCCGTCAAGGTTTGTGAAGTTCATAAATGAAGATGGAAAACTTAAGATTACTTTAAATAATGTTGTTTTAAATGAACTTGGACCAGGTGAAACATCACCATATCCCACCTGCTGTAAAGGCCGATATATCAATGAAGATGACGAATATGTCTACGCCTTTGAAGAACCTGAATCTCTGAATGTCCTTGAGATAATTCCAAAGGTAATAGATGCAGGCATTGATGCCTTAAAGATTGAAGGCCGACAGAGGACAAAGGCATATGTGGCTACCATGACCAGTGTTTTGAGAGAGGCAGTTGATTCATACTATGCAAATCCGCATAACTTCAAGGTTAAAGAGGATTGGCTTGAAAAGACAAATTCCACATTTGAGGGAAGCAAACCAACGCTGGGGTGTTATGTGGCAAAGTGAAACATTACAAAATTATCCAGATTTGGCAAAGATACAAGAAAAGACAGGCTTTAAAATTGGTAACAATCCTGATGTATTATGCGTTCACAAACAACACAGTAGCATGAAAATAAATGTTGGGGGATAAGGGAGAAAGATGACTGAGCAACGACAGCAGTTTGTTTTCAAGAACTTCACAGTGCCATTACCCCGATGAGGGGATAATGCACGGAATGCGACGCATCTCATTGGGAAAGAATTCGGAAGAGGCTCTTTTGGTGTGGTCGATGAATGCACAGACTCGTGGGGCAACAAGTTGGCTGCCAAGGTGTTGGTGCCAAAACAGCAACCGTACGAGGCGGTTCGGAGTAATTGGAGTCATGAATTTAAGGTATTGGTCACCTTCTACCTTATAACAGAGCGGTGTCATTCAACACTCAGCAATCTGTTTCAAATTCCAAACTACAACGGATTGACTTGGATTATGCCTGCAGCACGGTGCCTTCTTCAATCTGGGCACTTCCTGCACAGAGCCGATGTTGTTCACAAAGATATTTATCCCGGCAACATTTTCACGTCCATCATCAAAGATGAAATCCTTCCCGGCCAGTATAACGCTATACGATTCAAACTGGGTGACTGCGGGATATCTATGGTGGTCAACGAAATAGCTATGTTCAACACCATTGTTGCCGAGTGGATGTTGCCCCCAGAATTTTGAAGCCCGACTGAATTCGGAAACATAGATTACCGCATAGATATCTATCACTGTGGCTTACTTATCCTGCAGGTCTTGTAAGGCAGATATTTATCGCTCACGAAACAACAGGTTGTTGACGGTCTACCTCGCCAGATGGCAGAAGCGTTATCAATGCCTTTCACTTTTGCGCTTTCCAAGGCATTGCGTCGTCACGTTGCCCATAGGACTGCTTCCGCAAATCTTTGCGAAGCCCGCCGCATAAGCGCTAAAGAGCTTCGTCACTATTATACGCAATGGATAGAAGGGAACAAAACAGATGAATCCCTTTTGCATAAGAAACAGGACGCTCATCCAGGCTCAAGACGAACCCCTAAAGAAGCAGAACGAAATATCATAAAGGCTTATAGAAGATTCGGCTCCAACAGATATAAGCTTGTTCTTCTTTTTAAGCCTTGCTGCTTGGATAAGACGCCTTCACCTGCCGCAATGAATTTACGGGAGCTCTTGAAAAAGAGCATCCCTTCAAAACCATGCGCAGTGAATTGGGCATAAGGCACATATACACAAAGCCTTACAGGCCCCAGACCAACGGAAAGATAGAGGCCTTCTAAAAGATATTTAAAAACGAATTCTTTTATCCCAAGTCGTTAGAATCAGAGCAGGATATGATTCTAAACCTTGGGCGTTTTCTCTTTGAATATAACCGCTTGAGAAAGCGCGGCGGCTTGAACTATGAAACACCTTTTGATAAACTTCAAAAAGTTGCCGAATTGGCGAGCTATCACAAGCGTCCTTTTATCCCATATTAATCTCAGCATCAGAGAGGTGATGCTAATCTATTTAATTTGGTTTTTTCTGATAAATTAGTTTAATCGAGTTGCTTATTTACTTCAACATTTAAAGGGAGAGGCTCGTTATTACTTGATCCTCTCCAGGAAGAATTTTACCTGTTTATCATTAGATTTTAATGCCAGAGCATTTTTAAATGCTAATTTTGCCTTCTGCTCATCTCCAATTTCATAATAACCCATACCGAGAGCCTTCCAGAGAGGAAAATCTTCTCCAAATTTCTGAACGCCCTCTTCCAGACGTGTTATTGCCGTCTTTTTATCCTGTAAAAGCTGATAGCAAAGCGCCAGATAGTAGTAGGCAACCGGTGTGGGTAATACCTGAATTGATTGCTCAAAAAACTGTGCGGCATTCTGGTAATCATTCTGTTTAAAGTGACCGTATGCCTGAGTCATCAAGTTTCCTGCCTTGCCAAAATCATTCTGCTGATTGACTTTACTTGCAACGGTTGGTTGCTGTTGTTGAGGGGTCCCCTGGGAAGGTGCCTCAGATATCTCCGTCCCTCCGCCGCTACCCATCGCCTGTACCCTAGCATACACATTTTCATTTATCGGAACGGTGAAGTAAATTTTAAGGAAGGTGTCCGCATTCAGCGAACCCCCCGCCAGATTAGTCTTTGACTTAAAATCTGAGAAGGCTGCTTTTGTTTTTTCATCTACCTTTCCGTTTATATCAATATCGTAGCCGTGTAAGTACAGTTTCTCCTGCATCATACTAATTCTACTGGTATCATCCAGCTTCGGGAATCCGCGCATCCAGCTTTTAATCACTATTTCATCAGACACGGCGTCTTCGCCAAACACCCTCCAGTACGGAATAGCTGCGTATCTTCCCATAAGCTGTATCATGCCTGACTGAACAAGAAGACGGACAGCATCATGTCTTCCCTGAACTATTTTTTTGCTCCCTTTTGAACCAAAAGTTGGACCGAAAAGTGTAATTCCGAATTCCTGTTTCCTCTGTCCTTTTTGCACTTCCATGCTGTTTACAACATTCATGCCTGGAATGCCTGAAAGCGTCCTGAAATCTTTTAAATTGAAATCTACTGTAATACGGGCTTTTGTAGCCATAGAAGCATCGCTATGTTCTATGCTTAGGGTCTGTGATGGCATAACTTTCTTTACTTGAGAGAATTCTGCCTCAGCTCCTACATCTATACCCTTGTCCCATGATTCAAGTGCCCTGTCAAATTCGGTTATTGCACCAGTTACCACAATATCAGGTATTAACTTATTGCTGAAATCTGAATAACCGGTCTGCTGCATGGACTGAACGAATTCAGGGTCATATTCAATGAAAACAACATTTTCGCCCATAGAGTTGAGCGCGCTTTTGACAATCTCTGTTATATTCTGCTGTATTTCACTTCCGGTTGCAACAGACGCGCCTGTTTTATCAACAATATCTTTCACCATAACCTTTAGCGGTTGCGCCCTGTGAATTTCCATCATCAGGCCAAAAGTCTTTAAATTATCTGTGAAGGCGGTGACCTTCTGTACAGGGGCAGTCGTCTCCACCGGCACTTCCATACGCTTCGGCTCCATTGTGGCGCAAGACAGTAACAACAATGGTAATGCCAATGAGAGTAAAACATAGGTAAATCCTCTTGCAACACCTTTCATATCTATCTCCTCTCTTGAAATGTTTATTTAAATATATCCCAATGCCTTCTTATCAGGCAGATTCTTTTCGCATCTGATTATAAATCTGAAACAGAATAATCCAAACACCACATTCAATGAGCAATTGCAACACAATGAGATAAGACCTCAAAAGGCATCTGAAAGTCAAGACACTTTTTGGGTCGGTCGTTGATTAAGATATTCTATACGGTTGAGTTGATGTTGGGTGATTTTAACAGAATCCGTCTTCTTTGACAAAAAGCGGCGAACTAATCCAACAGCATTCTCAACAGAGCCTTTTCCCAGGCTATGACAAGGATTGCAAAAATAGGCCTGCCCCCGAATGCATCTATCGGGGGACTGTGTTCCAAGACTTTTATTGGTCTTTAGATGCTCTACATTCTCTGAACCGTTGTCATAGGTTATAGTCCGCCTCATGAAAGGCGGATACGATTGAAGGCTGTTTTCAATTGCCTGAGATAATAAGGCAGACGACTTTTGTTTGATCTTTTTAAGATGAATGATTTGACTTGTGCGTTCCAGCATAACAGCCACAGCTGCCTGACTTTGACGTGATATTATCGTATCGGTTTCCCAATGGCCAGGCTGTTTGCGTTCTTCGACTGATTTTGCTATGTGCTCAATTGACCTTCGCACCGGAATATGGCTTGTACACTGTTTACGAGGATTCCCACGTGGCAGTCGTTTCCTGTGGGCATGTGGCAAATAAACTGTTAAATCTTCTTCGTATTGTTTTTTGTTATAGATAAACCGGTATATGGCCTCATGACCGATGGATACATTCGGATGATCCTTAGACCATCGTCCTGAGATGAGTTTTGGCGACCAGCCAAGTTTTAGTTTTTCAACCACATAGGCCATAAGCTTTTGGTCTTTGAGTCTCGGCCGCTGACCCAGGACTTGCATTGTCGCTCTTTTGCGCCTTTATCTGCTTTATGAGGCAGATAGCAATCATAGACTGGTGATTTGTTGCGTTTCGGTTCCCGTGAGATTGCGCTTTTGTCCCGGTTTATGATTTTCGCTATTTCAGTTATTTTGAAGCCTTGAGCGCGAAGAACAGCTATCTTCTCTCTCAACGCTTGCGAAGTATTTATAATTTTGCTTGTGCATTCACTTTAGGATACCGTCCTTTCCTAAGTGTTGCGCTTCCTTATTGAACTGGGGAACAAATAAAACGCAAGCAATAGCCTATTTGTCCACTATTTGAGTCTTTGGCCCTTTGCTCTCATCAATGATAATGATATCGCCTTTTACACTGCCGCCAGGCCCCAGCACCACGCTGTTCATATTTCCTGAGGCATCAGTTTTGCCGCCAGACTTGCTGGATGAACTGCTATCATTGCTTTGGTCGCTCTTTTTTTGTCTTACCTTTACCTTGCTCTTTGCATCCATCTTCTTGAATTTTATGTTTGGTGAGAATTCACCCATCTCGTGGTCAGACTGAATATCATCGTCGGTGTATTTTCCAATCTTATCGTCCAGATCGCCTGCAATAGATGGGGTAGAGAGAGATAACGCTATGAATATGGTAAATATGAATATTATTGTGCATAGATAAACTCTTCTCATTGTAGTCGCCCCTCTTGTGCTTTTACAGGGATGGGAGTATTCACTCCATCCCACCCCCGTAAAAAACACTAATCACCTTACTTTACGTTTACTGAACCCATATTGGCTTCGTTGCCTTTGCCGATTGCAATGTTTGCTGAGCCCTTAACATCTGACTTGTTGATAATTGCGCCTTTAACCTTTGAGCTCTTGATGTTTACTGAACCCATATTGGCTTTGTTGCCTTCACCAATTGCAATGTTTGCTGAGCCCTTTACATCTGACTGATTGATAACTGCGCCTTTAACATCAGAACCCTTGATGCCTACTGACCCCATGTTAGCTTCATTGCCTTTGCCGATTGCAATGTTTGCTGAGCCCTTAACATCTGACTTATTGATAACTGCGCCTTTAACCTTTGAGCCCTCGATGCCTACTGCTCCCACATTGGCTTTATTGCCTTCGCCGATTGCAATGTTTGCTGAGCCCTTAACATCTGACTTGTTGATTACTGCGCCTTTGATGTCTGACCCTGCAAAGGCCATTGCTGCTGTCAAAAACACACCCATACATCCCATAGCTATAATTTTTTTAAACATTGGTAACACCTCCTCTTCAGTTTTTTACGAAATTTGCTATAAAGAACTCTATTTTATGATAAAATATTCCTGCTCCACCTCCTTTCGTCATTTAAATTATAGTTTACTAGTGTCATAATAATACAATTATAAGATATAAATGTCAATGGAAAATGTGAAACCGTTATTTTTAAGGAGGTAAATGGCCGTGAAGGCCGCAACTAAAAAAATTCCTTAAATCATCTTAAAGGGCGGCAGGATGTAACCCCTGCCGCCACTAAAACAACTTGAGAATATGGGAAATGCCCGTTCACATGCCATAGGATTTCAGATTATTGTCTTTACCATGTTATTACTCGCAGGATGCGCATCTGCTCCGCCGCAGGGTTATTATTCAAAGCAAGGCACGCAAAGGGCTTATCAAATTGACGGCAAATGGTATTCTCCGGTTGATTCATCAAATGGATATGAAGAGGAGGGGATTGCATCGTGGTATGGCAGAGACTTTCACGGCAACAAAACCTCCAATGGAGAAACCTATAACATGCATGCCATGACCGCTGCACACAAGACCCTTCCCCTTGGCACTTATGTAAAGGTTACAAGGCTTGATAACGGGAAAGAGACTGTTGTAAGGATCAATGACCGTGGGCCTTTTGTGAAAGGGAGGATTATTGACCTTTCTTACAAAGCGGCCTCGGAAGTGGGCATTGCAGACAGCGGCACTGCTAAAGTTAAGATAGCGGCTCTGGGAGATGCTGTCGGCGATAAACTTGTAGCAAGGGATTATCAACATGGAAATTTCATGGTGCAGGCGGGCGCATTCACGGTAAACTCCAATGCGGCAAAATTAAGGGACAACCTCTTGCAACGATATAGTAATGTTTCAATAACTACATACGACAGAGGCGATACGGTTTTTTACAGAGTCAGGGTTGGCGGCACAGTTAGTTTGAAGGAAGCCGAAAGGCTTAAAAGCAGGTTAGAGGCAGAAGGGGTGGAATCACCGTTTGTGGTTGCGGATTAAAGGGGGAGATTCTCACATCCATTCAACATGAACTTCATCTCTCAGCTTCTTAAATTCCTTGTCGCCGGTAACCAGCGGATAATCCATGCGCAGCGCAAGGGCAGCGGCAAAACAATCGCCAAAGGCTATGGAATGGTTTGCCTTGAATTGCGCCGCCTGATAAGTGATGTCTCTGTCTATATCAACCAGCTCGATGGGCAATTGCTCCATGATAAGCAAAGCCTCCTCTGCCTTTTCTTTTCCCTTAGAGCGATACATTGAATAATAGACCTCGCCCCAGTTGATAATGCTCATCGCAAGGCGGATTCTGCCGTTTTCAGCCTGCTCCAGAATCCGCTCCACCTTTGCCGCCCCGGCTTCATCCTCAAAATAGGCGATGACGGCATAGCTGTCCAGAATAAATCCCTTCAATGTTTTGCCTCTTCCTTTCTGTCTTCAACAAGGGCTTTCAGCGCCGAAGCCCCTGTTCTGAATCTTCCCCGCGCTTCTTTAACCGGCTCTTTGAGCAATGGTTTCAGGATGATATCCCCGTCCTTATCAAGAACAATCACCCTTGTCCCTTTTGAGATATGATATTTTTTGCGAATCTCGGCAGGGATAACCACCTGGCCTTTTATGGTTGTCCTTACTATGGTCATGATATACCTCTTTTGTGTAAGTATTACTTTACAACAATATGTTATAACTATTTTGCCGGTGTGTCAATGCGATTCTTTAGGCAGGTAAAGGGGTGGAGTCTCCGTTTGTGGTTGCGGATTAAAAATGCTGGCAATACAGACAGAAAGAACGTAGACAATCAGATATAGATATTGACAAATGCGCCTTGCTTGTATATATTTAATATATACATTTTATGGAAGAACGAGATACGAAAGACCTGTTGTCATATATTGAAGGTTTTGATTGGGACAAAGGAAACATTACCAAAAACTGGGAAAAGCATAAGGTCAGCCATAGTGAATGTGAAGAGGTGTTTTTCACCACCCCGTTTGTTGTAAAGGATGATGAGCCTCATTCTTCCGTTGAAGACCGTTATTATGTGTTAGGCAAGACTGATAAAGACTGTGTTAGGCAAGACTGATAAAGACAGACTGCTTTTTATCGTTTTTACTATAAGGAAAAATAAAATAAGGGTCATATCAGCAAGGGATATGAACAGAAAGGAGATAAAGATTTATGAGCAAATTGAAAAAGATGCCAAAATTCAAGAGTGAAAAAGAAGAGACTGAATTCTGGGCCACCCATGATTCAACGGAATATATTGATTATTCTAAAGCAAGGAGGGTTATGTTTCCGAATTTAAAACCATCTACCAGAACCATATCAATCCGGCTGCCCGAATCGCTTTACGAGCATCTGAAAGTGTTGGCAAACAAGAGGGATGTTCCTTATCAATCGTTGCTCAAGATGTTTCTGGCAGAGAAGGTGGAAGACGAACTGCATGCTGTAAAATAAAGAGGG
>JACPZB010000076.1 GCA_016195725.1 Deltaproteobacteria bacterium
AACAATTCTTTACCTCCATCCTGCCGGACAGTCTTAAAAAGGAGATGAATTTGACCTCTTTCCGCCGCGGCCAGATAAAAATTTCCAACCTTCAGCTTGCGGGCAATGTCATGGATATTAAAAGGGCGGGCTATAAAACCCCAGGCTCTCTGCTGGCGGCTGTAGAGGTAAGTGATGCGGAGTTTATTCACAAAGATTTTAGCCGGGTTTTTTCTATGATAGACGGCTCTATCAAGTGGAAAGATGGAAACTTGAACGTGCATGGAGTGAGTGGAAAATATGGCAAGACCGTTGTGGAAAAATTGGAGGGGAATATAAACTTGCTTGTTGATGCGCCGTTAACACAGCTTAACGGCTATTGCATGGTGGATACAGGGGAGGCAGCGGATGAGCTGAAAAAACGGCTGGGCAAAACCTCCCCCTTTATCCCCCTCTGGAGGGGGACAGGGGGAGGTTTTGCTGCAAATGGGATTGTTCCTTTATCTTTCAGATTGTCCGGCGCATTAAACGATGAAACCGGTAAAGGACTTGCGCTATCTATATCAACAGATGCCACATCTGCGGATATGAGCTACTTATCATGGATTAAAAAAGAAAAGGGTTTTGCTGCGGCTATTGCCGCGGATTTGCTGGTAAGGCGCGATAATATATCTATAGAAGCGGCAAAGATAAACTTTGGGAAGTCATGGTTTACTGTGAAAGGCTTGTTAAATTTCAATAGTAGCGACCTGTCGTATCAACTCAATATAACTGCGCCTAATATAAGACTTGACGACATTGACATGATTGTTCCGTATCTCAAAAGAGAGTTTCCATCCAAAGGCATTTTGTCAGCGAGTTTAGACTTAGATAAAAAAGAGATGCAAAAAACTCCTGAGATAAGAGGGTCTCTATTTCTGCGAAACGGGGAATTTGAGACGAGGTTTCTGCCTAAAAGGGTGTATGATGCAAATCTGACTTCAAGTTTTTATGGAACTTCGGCAGCGATAACCGTGGATAGCATAAAAACAGGCAGTTCGGTTTTGTCAGGCAGCATAGATATTCCGGATATAAAAACTGCGAATATAGATTTTAATCTTAACTCGCCTTATCTAAATGATGAAGATTTTTATAATTCGGCAGGCTCATTATACGAAACCGCAATGGAAGGCGCAAGCATGCCGTTTACCGGCAAGGGAAAGATTGCTGCAAAGCAAGCAAAGGTTATGGGATTTGACATAGAGTCATTTCAAACCGATGCCTTGTTGAAATCCGATGCTGTCCTGCTTAAGGCAAAATTTGCAAGCAACAATGGCAATGTGGTGAGCAATTTTATATATTCAGGAGGAGACAGCGAAGATGCCTCTTTGTGGCGATTGAGCGTTAATGCCTCTAATGTAGAAATAGAGCCGTTGTTGAAACAGGCAGGGGCAGAGGAAAAAACACTGACAGGAGACGCTGATATAAAAATAGAATTGTCCGCCAGAAGGGGAACAGAAACGCTTTCCAAGAGGATTGATGGGAAAGGCGAGGTTTATTCAAAGAATGGAAGATTGTGGAAATTTGTTGTGCTGAGCAAAATATTCTCAATTGTAAATATCATATCAATTGATGAACTCTTTAGGAACGGGCTTCCTTACAAGGCCGTTGCAGGAAATTTTGTGATAAAAGACGGGGTTATTTCAACAGAAAATCTCTTACTTGACAGCAGTTCCATGAGGATGTCTACCATAGGCATTATAGATGTTCCCAACATGACCATTGATGCAAAGCTGGGACTGCATCCATTTGTAACCGCAGACAAGATTATAACAAATATTCCACTTGCAGGATGGATTATCGGCGGGAAAGAGAAAAGCACGATAAGCATGTATTATAAAATAAAGGGCTCATTGCGCGACCCTGATGTAGAAGCTATACCT
This sequence comes from Deltaproteobacteria bacterium, assembly GCA_016195725.1. Taxonomy (GTDB): domain Bacteria; phylum Desulfobacterota; class GWC2-55-46; order UBA9637; family UBA9637; genus UBA10170. The sequence continues at coordinate 1,902 of JACPZB010000076.1, forward strand.
ATACAAGCCCTTGGAGAAGGGGTTTGGGGGATATTCAAGAGGACTCTGAAATTACCGTTAGATATTGTTGAACCGTTAGTAAAATAGCTTAACGTAAAGCTCAGTGAATCGAACCACTGAATGACTTCACAGAGCAAAAAAACCGATTTGCAAACGTCAAACTCTAACCTGCCCAAAAAGCGCCGTGTGGTTCGATTTCACTGCAGCGCGTTGTTAGACGTTCTATTTATCATTGCCCTTATAGTTCCAATTTATCAACGATCGCCGCTGGCTGTAATCTCCACGATCAAACCACTCAACTGCATATATATATTTTGTAAGCTCATCATCAAATATGTTATCACTCCAATCATACTCTCCCGGAACCAATACACCAGTTTCCAAATTAATTTTTGCCTTGTAGCCATTGGATAATGATGACAATACGTGGAAGTTACCAGTGATACTTATATCATTCAGGTCTATTGCTGCAATATTTTTCCTGTTTTTTGTAAACTGCTTTCTTCCCCTTATCTTCTCCAATATTTTTTGGCGGAGAGAAGAAGGTTCTTTCTGCCTTTGAGTTTTAATTTCATAAACCCCGTCAAAACCAATATCAGGCATAAGGGTCAGTATTTCATAATAACGTTTGCTGTTTGAGTTTTCTTCGATAATTAAGTCACATTCCTTTTCAATTAATTCAATAGACTTAATTAAGTTTTCGTTTTTGAGAGGAATGTAATAATTATGTACGAATGCCTCTGACATTATGGCTTCACATGAACGCATATTTTCTGGCTCACTTTTGATTCTGGAGCAATATGACTTACCATATTGATTATTATTTTCAAATATTGAAATTAGACAGTCCAAGATAGACTCATAATTCTTGAATGCAAGCTGCCAGCCGTCCTGAAGCTGCTGATAATATGTCCTTCTATATCTCAGAAGATATTCCGTATTCAAAACATCTTTATCAAAAAACGATTGCTCTATAGATTCAATCCTGTTCATATTATCCCGTCTAACATTATTTTTTATGTTGCATGCTTATATTTGTGCAGATTATAGGGAAAGTTATGAGTTGAGTCAATATCAATATAACGTGTGCGGTTCTTAACACATTGAAATTTAAGAAGATTAATTTATGCTTGATTATGCGGATACTGGTATAAGCTTAAATACACGGGCGAGATTTATTGCTCTCTGGATGGCGCCTTTTCGTAACGCTTCCCTTACATCATCTAACTTTTGAGCATCTTCGAGAGAAAGATATGGCGACCACCCGTCGCCGGTATCAAGAATTTCCACATCAACTTCTGCGACATAATTGCCTTCATGCACAAGCTTTGTATGATGTCTTTTTGTCATATTCGCCTCCTGGTAAAATTATCTGTCCACATAGTTGAATCCGGTCTATAGGCTGTTACTATTACAGCAGGGGAATACGCGCCTTTTGGAATACCCCAAACTACATGGATTGGACGTTTATCTCTGTCGTTCTCTAACACAAGAACGCAAGGGCCCTTTGGATATTCAGGATAATCTTCAACTATAATTCCATTACTTACATCTGCAAGTATGTCTTTTATAAAGATATCATCCTCTGCTAATTCATCGTAGCCGTGATCAGAAACTTTTATTTCATGTTTTTTGACTAATTCTTTTATCCTCTCAAAAGTTTTACTCATTTTTGAAGTATATCAATAGTAAGGTGAAATATATATAATTTTTCACATTTATTCTGTGGTTAGTAAAAATTATATAGGGCAAGTAAAGCGGCTGTCAAGCGTTTTTCAATAGAAGCATTGTCCATTGGACAACAGAAGTAATAATTTTTGGTTGTAAATTATGCTATATTAGGTGTAATTTATGAACCTATGAGCAAATTCCCTTTCATCATCGGCACAGCAGGACATATTGACCACGGCAAGACCAGCCTTATAAAGGCGCTTACCGGCATGGATACCGACCGTCTTAAAGAGGAAAAGGAGCGCGGCATATCCATTGATTTGGGTTTTGCGTATCTTGATTTACCAGATGGCGCAAAGGCAGGGATTGTGGATGTTCCCGGGCATGAGCGGTTTATCAAGAATATGCTGGCAGGGGCGACGGGTTTTGATATGGTCTTGTTTGTCGTTGCCGCTGACGACGGCATTATGCCGCAGACACGGGAGCATCTTGATATTCTCCGTCTCCTTCGTATGAACAAAGGCGTTTTTGTCCTGACTAAAACCGATCTGGTTGACGAGCGTTGCATCCATGATGTTTCGCTTGCCGTAAGAAAATTGATTGCAAATACCTGCCTTAAAGACTCGCCGATTATTCCGGTTTCCTCTGCAACACGATCCGGTATTGATGACCTTAAAAATCTGATAGCTCGCGAGGCGCAGCATGTTTTGCCAAGACAGGAAGGCGGTTTTTTCCGGCTTCCTATTGACCGCTGCTTTGCCGTCAAGGGTTTCGGCGCGGTTGTTACCGGAACGGTTGCATCAGGCAGGATAAGAAAAGACGATCATGCGGCGGTTTTGCCGCAGGGAATCAAGGTAAGAGCGAGGGGCATGCAGAGCCATAAGAGGGATGTGGAGGAAATATCGTCAGGCCAGAGGGCTGCGGTAAATTTAGCCGGTATTTCTCATCATGACATGCAAAGGGGAGACCTTCTTGCGGCGGCTGATTTTACGCAATGCACCGCTCTGGCGGATGTGGAGCTTGAGTTCTTGGATTCTCCGGATAGGACGGTAAAAAATCATGCGGTTTTAAAGCTCCACCACCTGACGAAAGAGGCAAATGCAAAGGTCGTATTCGCCGGCAGGGATGCGGCTTGCGCAGGGGAAAAGATTTTCGGGAAGATACGGTTGTCATCGCCGTTTGCGATGCTGAGGGGCGATCGGTTTATCCTGAGGGATTTTGCCGTAAATAAAACCGTCGGAGGCGGAAGGGTTCTTTTGCCTTTCAACGCGCTGGATAAAAAAGATATTGACGGATATCGAATACTCGCGGGAGATAATCTCGCAGCAGTGATGATGCGGTTATTAAGCGGCAGAGACTTCGGCATGAACAGGCGGTTTCTGCGGATGCAGTTGAACAGGAAGGAAGATGCGTTGGCATCTCTTGTCGCAGATTCAGGCACGGTCAAACAATTTGGCGACTATCTTGTCCTTGCGGAAAGGGTTGACGAGGTGGGAAAAAATCTCATACAGATTTTAACCGCATTACACGAAACAAAACCGGAAGAAGCCGGTCTTGCGGAAGATGCGCTTCTCAAAGAGATCGGAAAAAAGATTCCCCTGCCTGTGTTCAGAGAGATTCTGGAAGAGATGATTGCGGAAGGAATCATTGAAAGAGACAAAGGCAATATATGGCTCAAGGGGCGCAAAAAGAAATTTGAACAGAGCAACAATCAGATTGAAGATGAGATGGTGCATGTTTTTCAAACAAAGGGATTCAACCCGCCAAAGATGGATGAATTGAAGGGACTGCTGCGTTCAACCAATTCCAAAAAGACCTTTGATATTCTGGTGAAAAAAGGTAAACTGGTGAAAATTGCGGAAGATGCGTATCTTGCAAAGGATACGCTGGAGCAGGCGAAGGCGATGCTTGCGGAATTTATTGCAAAGAATAACAAGATAAAAGCAGCAGAGTTCCGCGATCTGCTCGGCTGCGGCAGAAAATTCGCCATAGAGCTTCTGGAGTATTTCGACAAAGAACGGTTGACTTTAAGGAGCGGTGATTATAGGGTGTTGAGGAAAAAAATAAATGGATAAAACCCAGGCAAAAGAAAATATCTCAAAACTTATAGAGAAATACTTAAAACTTGTCAGCGCAGGTAGAATTACTGAATACAATGAGGCGCAGACTGTAAATGAATTCATCCTTCCCATGTTCCAGTTTCTCGGCTGGGATATTCATAACATAAATGCTGATGAAGTTACACCAGAGGAGCGTATCTCAAAAGGACGGGTTGACTGGGCATTCAGGATTGACGGCATCCCTAAGTTTTTTCTTGAGGCAAAGGCGATGAAGGTTGATTTGGATGTGGCAAAATGGGCGGAGCAGGCAATCAATTACGCATGGAATAAGGGCTGCACATGGGCAGCCCTTACAGACTTTGAGGGCATTAAGGTATTCAATGCAGATGTCTCACCCAAAACAGTAGGACAGGCGTCTCGCCTGTCGCTTTTCTTTGAATTGAAGGCAAATGAATACCTATCAAGGTTTGACCAACTCTGGCTTTTATCAAAAGAGGCATTTAAACAAGGACTCCTCGACAAGGAGGCTGAAAAATGGGGAAAGAAACTCAAACGGACGCCTGTTAATG
>JACPZB010000070.1 GCA_016195725.1 Deltaproteobacteria bacterium
ATCTCCATTACCCTGCGGCGTAAGAGGCATCTATCTCAGGCACGGCCGTAAGACCTTTAAAAAGAGGCAAATAGGCGAAAAGGCAACAAATTCAAGATTCACTATTTAAAATTTAAAACATAAAACATTGAATTTTGAATGCGGATTCTCACGCATAGAGGCAGCGAATGCTGAGACAAAAGAGAATGCATGAGTATAAGCCTTACCTGACGGCAGAGGGTATAAAACAGAGTGCAATCCAGATAAGGTCTCCCCAGAAAAACAGGATATGCGAAAATTCCATAAGACCATACTGAACGAATTTTACCGTGCAGCGTGGAGACAAGGAGATTTGCCATTCAAGAGAAGAGTTGCAAAGAGATGCGGATGAGAGGTTGCATGAATACAACGAACAGATGCCTCGCAGCGGGAAGCATTGCTGCGGCAAAACCACGATGCAGACCCTTTTGGATTCATTGCCGCCGGCAAAAGAAAAGGTGATAGAAAGTACCTTGCAGACAGCATCTGTCAATTGAGAGGGTTTGTCAGGGGAGGTGTTGGTTGATAGAGATTATGCCTATACTAAAAGTCAGTTCAATTGTATTGCCCGTATTCAGCATCATAGGCATCGGATTTGTATTTGCCCGATTCAAAAAAATAAGCCTTGAGTCGGTAATTGAGATTCTTTTATATCTCACCATCCCATTCCTTGTAATATCATCCTTAACAAAAAAAACATCGGCCATAGGCGAGCTGACAACAGTGTCCCTTGCTGCCTGCGGCGTAGTTCTTGGGACAGGGATTATGAGTTTTTTATATTTGAGGATTATAAACAGAAAAGAGTTGCGGGGCTTTTACCTTCCAATCATGTTCATGAACTCCGGCAACATGGCATTTCCCCTTGCCCTGCTTGCATTTGGAGAAGAAGGGCTTGCAATAGCAATCATATACTATGTGGCAATCAGCATTCTGGTCTATTTGCTCGGCATATATATAGCAAAAGGCCAGGGCGGATTTTCAGAGATATTCAAACTGCCGTTGATATATGCATCCATTACTGGCATTACATTGAATCTGACAGATACAGTGCTGCCAACACCTGTTTTATCCACCGTTGAAATTCTTGGGAATGCCACAATCCCGCTCATGCTGGTAAGCCTCGGCTACCGCCTCCACTCAATCCACTTAACATCTTTAGGCATATCCATAGCAGGGGCATTGATAAGAATTGGGGGCGGCGCCTTGATTGCATACTGGCTAACAGTCATCTTTGACACAGATGGTCTGAATCAAAAGATAATCATCTTATCTTCATCCATGCCCTCAGCAGTCATAAATTTTATCGTAAGCTACAAATATGAGCTTGTCACATCCATCATATCAATAAGCACGGTTTTAAGCCTTATAACAACGCCGATTATTCTGGCTATGATGATATAGCAATATCTTTGCAAGGTGTTTTGGTAACAGTACAACATGAAGTTACAATAACAGCGCAAAAATTCCTTGACAAAATCCTTCTCTGTATGATACCAGTTATCCATTTTGGGTATTGGTTTAGAGAAAAATCCTTTCAGGCGGGGATAGTTTCATCATGGTAGAGTTGAATTTTACATTACTATATCAGGTCGGAGGATTTTTTATCCTCTATTTTATTTTGAATGCCCTTCTATACAAACCTGTTCTAAAAATCCTTGAAGAACGAGATAAGAATATAGCCGGAACAAAAAAAGAGGCCGAGGCCTTAGAAGCTGAACTGCAGAAAAGACTGCTGGAATACAAAAATAAGCTTAATGAGGCAAAGACAAAGGCCCAGGAAGAAAGGCTCCGCCTCAGGCAGAAAGGTTTGGATAAAGAACGGGAAATACTTGAGAACGCACAGAAAGATTCACAAGACAGTCTTATGGAGGCAAAAGAAAAACTTGTGAAGGATGTAAAATCCGCACTAACTCAACTGAAAGAAGAAAGCAAAATTATTTCAAAGGATATTGCAGAAAAGATATTAGAGAGAAAGGTGGCATGAAATGAAAATTCAAAGGTCAAAAGCCAAAATTCAAAAGTTCTTATCATATTTACCGTTCACTGTTCACTGTTCACTGCTCACTGTAGTTTCTACTGCCTTTGCTGCTGAGGAAGGGGGGCATGATGGCAGTGCTGCCGGTAGTGTATGGCGTGTTATAAACTTTACAATCCTTGTTATGGCAATATTCCTGATAGCAAGATATCTCAAGCTGAAGGACTTTTTTGCCGACAGAAAGGAATCAATAAGAATTGGGTTGGAAGAGGCCAGAAAGGCTAAGGAAGAAGCTGAGAGAAAAGTGCTTGAGTTTGAAGTAAAATTTAACCTTCTCCATAAAAAGATAGAAGAGATCCATCAGGAAATTAAGGCAGAGGGAGAGATAGAAAAGAAAAAGATTATAGAGGAAGCAATTCGGGCCGCCGAAAAGATAAAGGAACAGGCAAGGCTCGCCGCAGAACAGGAGATCAAAAAGGCAAAACAGGAGATTAAAGGCGAGGTGGCAAAGGTGGCAGTTGAGATGGCAGAAGAGATATTAAGACACGAACTCACTGCCGCAGACCAGGAAAGGCTTATAAAGGAATATATGGAAAAGGTAAGGGTACATTAATATATGAAAAAAGGCTCTGTTGCTAAAAGATACGCAAAGGCCCTTATTGAGTTAGGGCAAGAAGAGAAGCGATTCAAGGAAATAGGCAACGAACTGAGAGACATAGCAGCCGTATTTGCTGCTAATCCTGAATTCAAAAGGTTTGCCCTTAATCCTATGTATAAATTGGAAGAGAGATTGGGCATTGTAGAAAAGGTGGCCACTGCCCTTGGAGCTTCTGATGTTGTTAAACGGTTTTTATCCCTTTTAGTGGAGACGAGGGGCATTGGGATAATTGAAGAGATATGCGCTGCATATTCCAGAATGGAGGATGAATTGGCAGGCAGAATTGAAGTGAAGATAGAATCTGCTGTAGAGTTAAATGAAGGTCATATCAATGAGATAAAAAGAAAACTCAGCAAAGCTACAAAAAAAGAAATCATACTTACGCTCAAAAAAAATCCTGCGCATATTGGGGGGCTTGTTTTTAGAATTGGAAATACCATATTAGATGGCAGCATCAAGACGCAATTAGAAAAGGTACGGGAAAAATTATACAAGGGGTGATCTGATATGATTAAGGCAGAGGAAATAAGCCGGCTTATTAAAACTCAAATTAAGGGATTCGAGAAGGCAATTGATGTAAAGGAGGTCGGCGCTGTCATATCGGTCGGAGACGGGATTGCCAGAATCTACGGCCTTGAAAAGGCAATGGCAGGCGAACTCCTGGAATTCCCGCATAATATACGCGGTATGGTGCTGAATCTGGAATCGGACAATGTCGGCGCAGCAATCCTTGGAGAGGATTATAAAATAAAAGAAGGGGATGTAGTCAAGAGGACAGGCAAAATCGTGGAAGTTACTGTGGGCGAAGGACTTATGGGAAGGGTTATAAATGCCCTCGGCGTTCCCATAGACGGCAAGGGGCCGTTAGAGACAAAGGCTGCAAGGCGCGTTGAGGTTAAGGCAAGGGGCATAGTTGACAGAAAGCCGGTTAAAGAGCCTCTTCAGACAGGCATCAAGGCAATAGACGGCATGATACCGATCGGCAGGGGTCAAAGGGAGTTGATAATCGGCGACAGACAGACCGGGAAGACTGCGGTTGCCATTGACACAATCATAAACCAGAAAGGCCAGGGCGTTTTCTGCATCTATGTGGCAATAGGCCAGAAGCAGTCAACGGTTGCGCAGGTGGTGGAAAAACTTAAACAGTCCGGCGCGATGGATTACACAGTGGTTGTTGCCGCAACAGCGAGCGAACCAGCGCCGCTTCAATTTACAGCGCCGTATACAGGCTGCACCATCGGCGAGTATTTCAGGGACAACGGCAAACACGCCCTTATAATATACGATGACCTTTCCAAACATGCTGTTGCATACAGACAATTGTCCCTACTTTTAAGAAGGCCGCCGGGAAGAGAGGCATATCCGGGCGATGTATTTTATCTCCACTCAAGACTCCTTGAAAGGGCTGCAAAACTTAAGGATGAGCTTGGCGGAGGCTCTCTGACAGCGCTTCCTGTTATTGAAACTCAGGCAGGCGATGTGTCCGCATATATCCCGACCAATGTCATATCCATTACAGACGGCCAGATATATCTGGAAACAGACCTGTTTTACGCGGGTGTGAGACCTGCGATAAATGTCGGCCTTTCAGTTTCCCGTGTCGGCGGCAGCGCGCAGGTAAAGGCAATGAAGCAGGTAGCAGGGACGTTGAGACTTGAGCTTGCCCAGTATAGAGAGCTTGCGGCATTTGCCCAGTTCGGCAGCGACCTTGACGCCGCTACTCAGAGACAGCTTGCAAGGGGGTCAAGGCTTGTTGAGATATTGAAGCAGGGACAGTATAAACCTTTGACTGTTGAAAAGCAGGTGCTTATTATCTATGCTGCAACAAACGGCTATATAGACGGCTATCCTGTCTCAGCCCTGAAAAAATACGAGGAAGAGCTTTATATATTCTTTGACACAAGACACCCTGAGCTGATTGAGGAACTTAAAGAAAAGAAGGCAATAGACGACGCAATTAAAGGCAAACTAAATAAGGCGCTTGAGGATTTTAAAGGGTTGTTTGTAGCAGAAGGAAGGTAAGAAGCAAGATGTAAGAAGCAAGATGCAAGATGTAGGAAGCGATATTTTTCTGACTTCTTGCTTCTCGCTTCTTGCTTCTTTAAACTTAAACCATGCCCAGTTTAAAAGACATAAAACGCAGGATAAAGAGCGTAAAAAATACCCAGCAGATTACAAAGGCAATGAAGATGGTTGCCGCTGCAAAGCTGAAGCGCGCCCATGACGATATTGTGGCGGCGCGGCCTTATGCGCAAAAGATGTTAGACATTGCCAACAGCCTTGCCTCAAGGGTAAGGC
>JACPZB010000068.1 GCA_016195725.1 Deltaproteobacteria bacterium
CAAGTTGTCATCTATGTAATCGTATTATAAAATCTGTGTAATCAATTTGGAGGTTTACAATGTCTACAAAGGCATCAGCGAGAACGGTTCCCTATAAAGAAAAGGCGCCGTTTGATTATAGTTCATATATAAGAAAAGGAAAACTTCCGCATATCTGGTGTCCGGTGTGCGGGCACGGCATAGTGCTGAAAAGCCTGCTCAGGGCCATAGATGCAACCGGCATGTCCAAGGATGACATTGCGTTGGTTTCAGGCATAGGCTGCTCCAGCAGAACGCCTGGTTATGTTGATTTTAACACCCTGCATACTCTGCACGGAAGGGCGCTTGCATACGCCACAGGTCTTAAACTTGCAAAACCGAAATTGAAGGTAATCGTAATCACAGGCGACGGCGACGCCCTTGCCATAGGCGGAAACCATTTTATACATACATGCCGAAGGAATATGGATATAACCGTTCTGGTTTACAACAACTATATCTACGGCATGACAAGCGGGCAGTCTTCACCTACAACGCCGCAGGGTATGATTGCGACTACAGCGCGATATGGGAGCATAGAGCCGACCTTTGACACATGCAATCTTGCCAAATCTGCAGGCGCTACATTTGTGGCAAGAGGGACAGCATATCACTGCCAGGAGCTTGAGAAGACCATATATGACGCAATAATGCACAAAGGCACGTCAGTAGTGGATGTCCTGGATTCCTGCCCCACATATTATGGAAGATTTAACAAAGTGAAAGGCAACTCTGAGTTGATGGTGATGGCTGAAAAGGAAGGGACTGTTTCTTTGGCGCAGGCAGAGAAGATGACTCCTGAGCAGATGCAGGGGAAACTTGCAAGGGGAGTTTTGCACAAGACAGAGAGGCCTGAATATTGCGAGGAATACGAGAAGTTGATGGCAAAGGCGCAGGGGAAGTAAACTACAGTAGGAAGTAGATAGTAGGTAGTAGAGAGGGAGAAAAAGAAAGTAGACAGTAGGAGGGTAGAGAGTAGGCAGGAGAAATCAAAAGATGCGCTTTTCTACCTTCTACTATCTACCTTCTACCGTCTGTTGTTTGCTGTCTACTTCATTAAGGGGGGTTATAATGTCACGAAGATATGAAATGAGGTTTAGCGGCTCAGGCGGTCAGGGCATGATACTGGCCGGCATCATAATGGCAGAGGCTGCGTCAATATACGGCGGGAAAAATGCCGCCCAGAGCCAGTCATACGGCCCAGAGTCAAGGGGCGGCGCATCCAAGAGCGAGGTTATTATAAGCGATGAAGAGGTGGATTATCCAAAGGCGACAAGCATTGACGCCATGCTGGCCATGACCCAAGAAGCATGTAATAAATACTGCAAAGATATAAAACAAGGCGGCATACTGCTTGTGGATTCAGATGAAGTCAAGGATGTGCCTTCCGGTAATTTTAAAGTCTGTTCATTTCCCATAACATCCATTGCAAGAGACGAGCTTGGCAAGACCATAGTAGCCAACATCATTGCCCTCGGCATGATAACGGAACTTACAAAGATTGTCTCCCACGAAGCCATTGAAAAGGCGGTTCTTGCAAGGGTTCCTGCCGCATTTCTTGATTTGAATAAAAAGGCCCTCCAGATTGGTTTTGAAAAGGCAAAGGCATTTAAGGTATAATAAACCCCATCCCCACCCTAACCCTCCCCTTGAAGGGGAGGGGATAAGGCCATATGATAAATCAACCAAAAATCCTTGTCATTGATGATGAACCCCTTATGAGGATATCAATTACTGATGCGTTGATTGCAGAAGGGTATGATGTCAAGGGAGTAGAGACAGGTAGAGACGGCATAGACCTCGTTAGCAAAAATAGCTATGATGTGATAATTACAGACCTGAGGCTGCCCGAGGTGGACGGTATTGAGATATTAAAGGCTTCTTTTAAATTTTCCACAAAGGCAAAGGTTGTTATGATAACTGCCTATGGTTCAGTTGATACCGCTGTGGAGGCAATGAAACAGGGTGCGTATGACTATATAACAAAGCCGTTTTCTATGGATGAACTTCTTATTGTTGTGCGGCATTTGATGGAGTTTAGGAAGCTTGAATATGAGAATCTTGAGCTGAGAGAAAAGATAGATGAAAAATATACTTTTGAAGGCATAGTAGGCAGCAGTGGTAAGATGCAAGAGGTTTTGAAAAAGGTAAAGGTTGTGGCAGATACAGCGTCTACTGTCTTAATTACAGGGGAGAGTGGAACAGGGAAGGAATTAATTGCCAATGCAATTCATTATCATAGTTCAAGAAAAGACAATCCATTTATAAAGGTCAGCTGCGCAGCTTTGCCAGAGACCCTTTTAGAAGCCGAGTTGTTTGGATATGAAAAAGGCGCATTCACAGGCGCATTGAAACAAAAAAAAGGGAGATTTGAGCTTGCCCATACAGGGACATTATTTTTAGATGAGATTGGCGAGATATCCCCTGCAATTCAGGTGAAACTCTTAAGGGTGCTTCAGGAAAGGCAGTTTGAAAGAGTCGGCGGCAACGAAACATTAAATGTTGATGTCAGAATAATATGTGCAACTCAGAGGGACCTAAAAAAAGAGGTTCAAAAAGGTATCTTTAGAGAGGACCTTTACTATAGATTAAATGTAGTACCTATCCATATACCGCCGCTAAGAGAAAGAAAAGAAGACATCCTGTTAATAGCCGCCAGCTGTATAAAGAAATTTTCTTCCCAGAATAACAAACCTATAGAGGGCATCTCAGATAAGGCCAAAGAGTTGCTCCTTAACTATCCTTTTCCTGGAAATGTTAGAGAACTAGAACATGCTATAGAGAGGGCGGCGGTACTCGGCAATAACAAAGAAATCCAGCCTGCTGACTTGCCAGATGACATACTGAATTTTTATCACAACGACTCAATAAGAATATCCTATTCAGAGCCTTTATCAAAGGCAATAGAACATTTTGAAAAGGGATATATAATTAAGGCCATTGGAGAGGCAAAAGGCAATAAAACCCTTGCGGCTGCGAGGCTTGGAATATCCAGAAAGACCCTGTGGGAGAAGTGTAGAAATTACGGGTTGGAGAAAGCCAAATAATTAATCCCCAACCGCTAACCCGTATTTATTTTTTTTGTCATTTCCGCAGCGCTTTTGAGCGGGAATCCATAAATTATCGAATTTATAAAATCTGGATTCCCGATAAAGACATTCGGGAATGACAGATAATTTATTATTATGTCAGACAAGGCAATAAAAAAGGGAATACGAAACAGGGTTGTTGTTTCAATACTTGTTGCGGGTATCGTGCCGCTTATTGTCGGTTTATGCCTTACTTATCTTGATGGAACAACCACGCGCAGAAATTCTATAGGGGTAAAGTTTCAGGAGATGGCCAGAGAGACTGCCAATAAGATTGACATGATAATCCAGAAAGAGGTTGTTGATGCCCAGAGGTTTGCCATTTCTCCTGACATAGGGAATGCCGTTAAGCATAGGGAATATGAAAAGGATGAAATAAATAATTATATCAAGCGCTTTATAGAGTATGGCGATGAAAAAGAGGTGTACAGTCTGATCATAGTTAACGCAAATGGAGAGTATATTGCCGGCCTCAAAGAAACTTTGAAAAAAAATTATAGCAGTGAAAGATGGTTTAATGATGCGTTTAATAATGGTAAAGGAAAGGTATATGTAGGCGACCTGAAATTTGACGAGGTATCTGGAATGCATCTTATGGGTATAGCAGTGCCTGTAATGGATAAGAGAAGGGCGATTGGCGCGGTGGTAATTAAATATAGGGTTGATAAGCTCCTTGAGGTTATAAACAATGTAAGGATTGAGACCACCGGCCATGCAAATCTTGTTGATTCATCAGGGACAATCATTATGTGCCCTATCTTTCCGCTCAAAAGCCATCATATTAACGCTAAGCTTGTCAATATTGTATCGAGCAGTAAGCCGGGCTGGGGTATAGCTGAGGATGACGCCCACGGCGGAACTAACTCCATTATAGGTTTTGCTCCGGTGGTATCTACATTGGAGCTATCAAAGGGGTGGTTTGACGGTAATAAATGGTATACCTTTATAAGACAGAGTCCAAATGAGGTCTATGCCCCTATCTATTCCCTCCTCTTCCGGATAACAATATTTGGAACTGTTCTTATAATACTTCTCTCTCTTACCGGTGTATATGCCGCCAGAAAGATTGTCAGGCCTATAAACGAGCTGTATAAAGGCGCAGGGCTTATTGGCCAGGGGAACCTTGACTATCGTCTTGATATAAGAACCAATGACGAGATAGAGAAGCTGGCAGATGAGTTTAATGAGATGGCTACTAAGCTTCAGGAAACTTACTCCATACTTGAAAATAGAAAAAAAGAACTTGAGGCCTCGGAGGAAAAATATAGGGACCTTATAGAAAATTCTCCTGAAATGATACATTCTGTGAATGCGGATAGATATTTTATTAATGTTAATAAAACAGAACTGGATATCCTCGGATTTACCCTTGAAGAGATGCGCAATAAAAAAATTGAGGATATTGTGACGGAGGAATTCAAAGAGAGAACAGTAAAGCATATAGAAAGGGCAATGAAGGAAGGAAAAAGCAGTGTAGAGACACAGTTCATTACACAAGACGGCAGCAGGATTGATGTTGAAATTACCGCCACTGCGCTCTATCACCCGATAACGGGCAATTTTATTAAGACAAGGGCGTTTGTAAGGGATATTACAGATAGAAAGAGCCTGGAGAGGCAGTTAAAGGAATACTATGAAATCCTGGAGCAAAAGGTTTACGATAGAACGAGAGAACTAAAGGAGACCAAAGATTACCTGGGGAACCTTTTGGAGACGGCCAATGATGTCATTTATACGCTGGACCCCAAAGGGGTGATTACCTATGTCAACAGGAAGATAGAGGATTGGGGTTACAGGAAAGACGAGTTGATAGGCAAATCGTTTTTAATAATCTTCTCCGCGAGGCATAAGGGGGAGAGATTTAGAAAGACGGTAAAAGAGGGGGTAAAACAAACCTACGGTGTAGAGGTTGTGAGCAAATCCGGCGAAATAAGATATGCGATTTTGAGTATTTCGCCCATTCGGGCTAAGGAGGGGAGGATAGTCGAGGTGTTGGGCATTGCAAAGGACATAACGGAACAGAAGAAATTTGAGCAGCAGATAGCCCATACAGAAAAGATGTCTGCAATCGGCCAGCTTGCAGCAGGTATTGCGCATGAGATAAATAATCCTCTGGGCGGGATATTAAATTGCCTTTATAATCTCAGAAAAAATAAGTTTTCGGCAGAAAGGAAGGAAGAATATTATAAATCAATGGAGGACGGTATTCACAGGGTTAAGAAGATTGTAAGCCAACTCCTGGATTTTTCCGGACAGCACGAGCCGGAATTTACATCTGTAGACATAAACGGTCTTATAGAAGAAGTGCTTTTCTTTTTAAATTATGCCTTTTCCAAGAAGGGGATTAAGATTGAAAAGGCATTTGATTCTGATCTTCCGAGGTTAACGCTTGACAGACACAAGATACAGCAGGTATTTACAAACATCCTTTTGAACGCTGTTCAGGCAATAGAGGGGAAGGGCGAGATAACCGTTAAAACCAAGCTGGAGAATGGATGGTGCTGTGTGGATATAGAAGATACGGGGAAGGGAATCCCTCCGAATATACTGCCAAGAATATTTGACCCGTTTGTCACAACAAAGGATGTGGGAAAAGGCACAGGCCTTGGACTTTCAGTCAGCAAAGGCATTGTGGATATGCATGACGGCAAAATAGATGTAAAGAGTGCGATTGGCAAGGGGTCTGTATTCAACATAAAGCTTCCTATGTATAGCGGCTCTGCACGATGATATTGATTGAGGAATACAATATTTATTTAAGGAAAATACGATGCCGATGTTACCAATAAGTAACAAGTATAACTATTTAATTTTCTTGTCAAACATAAGAAACTGCAAATAATCATTCCTGATTAGTAACACATTGTTCTTATCCTTAATCCTTTAATCCTTTCAACTTCACCGGTTTATAGTTAAAATTATCTATTAAAATCAAATAGTTTATCTTATATTTGGTTTCTGTTTAAATTTCTGGCACGGCTATTGCTTTATTAAAGTGAAAGTAATAAGGAGGGGTATGCGCATACTGAAGCACCTCTTTCTTAATAATCAGAGATGGGCTGAAGGGATTAAGTCAAAGGATCCGGAGTTTTTCATTAAACTCTCGACACTTCAGTCTCCTGACTATCTCTGGATTGGATGCTCGGACAGCCGTGTGCCTGCCAATGAGGTGGTAGGGCTTCTTCCTGGAGAACTCTTTGTGCATCGCAATGTGGCGAATGTGGTTATACATACAGACCTTAACTGCCTTTCTGTCATACAATACGCTGTTGAGATATTGAAGGTAAAGCACATCATAGTCTGCGGACACTATGGCTGCGGTGGCGTAAAGGCAGCCATGGAAAATAAAGAACTTGGGCTTATTGATAACTGGCTTCGGAATATTAAGGATATCTACCAGCGCCACTCTTCAAGACTGGATAATATTGAGGATCTCCATGAAAGGCTTAATTTGCTATGTGAACTGAATGTGCTGGAGCAGGCTAAAAATATCTGTCACAGCTCCATTGTTCAGAATACGTGGCGCCGCGGTCAGGAACTTAACGTGCATTGCTGGATATACAATCTGCGGGAAGGACTCTTAAAAGATCTCGGCAGGTCTTTCACTTGTCAAAAACAGATCCCTGAGATTTATGTATTAAGGGAATCTAAGTCTATTGCCGGAAAAAGGAATTTTATAAGAGGGGTCAAAGGCGCGGTCCTATAGACCTGCTGACTGTTAAAGAGAGGAGGTGATTCACTCACAAAAGAGGTTTGGGATAATAATCCCTAGTTTGCAATAATTCCGGATATTACTAATTTGAGGAGGTTTTTACTATGGCTCATGCAATGGCTCTGGAGCATAATGTACCTGATAGTAAAAAGGTATTCCAGCTTGTGCTGGCTGCCTTAGGTTTTCTTGTATGTTTCATAAATTGGTTTGGCGGAGCGGCTTTTTCAGTCGCTATCATGAAGGACTTTCATCTGGAGAAGGTTCAGCTGGCGATACTCGCAAGCTCAAATATGTGGCTCCAGCCCATCATCCGCCAGTTTGTCGGGGTATTTACCGATAAATGGGGTGCTCCAAAGACCGCTGCCTTCACCCTCTTTTACACAGGGGTGTTCAGCATACTCTCAGCCTTTGCCGTTGAGTACTGGCAGCTCTTCTCCACCCGTCTTATCGTTGCTACAGCCGGCATCTTCTTTGTCATCGGCATCCAGCATGTTGCCCAGTGGTTTGACGAGCATGATATGGGGCTGGCAGAAGGCATATATGCAGGCACAGGCAATGCAGGCGC
>JACPZB010000018.1 GCA_016195725.1 Deltaproteobacteria bacterium
ACGCATTTATCGCCGCATAAACCTGCTCATCCGTATATCCGCGCAAATCAATGGACTTGCTCCTGCATGCGGCAACGCACACGCCGCAGCCCTGACACACCCCTTCATTCACCCTTGCCAGCATCTTCAAAACAACACCCTGCCTGTTTTTAACCTCTTCCTTTTCAATGGCAGTATACGGACATGCAACCAAGCAGTCCCAGCAGGCATTACATGTATTTCTGTTTACAACAGATGTTATCGGCTCCCTTGCCATCTGGTCATTTGAAAATAATGCCAAGACCTTGCTTGCGGCAGCGCTTCCCATTGAAACCGAATCGGGAATATCCATCGGCCCCGCGCATGTGCCTGCAAGGAAAATCCCTGCTGTTACAGTCTCAACTGGTTTCAATTTCGGGTGATATTCATTATAAAATTTATATTTGTCGTAACCGATGCCGAGTTTCTGCGCAACAGTATCTGCGCCATCCCTTGATACAATAGCTGTTGCAAGAACAACCATATCCGCCTCAATCTCCACCTGATTGCCTGAAAGCGTATCAGCACCCTGAACAACCACCTTGCCGTCTTTTTCGTAGACCCTTGAAACCCTGCCTCTCAGATACATGGCGCCGTCGTGCTCAATCGCCCGTCTCACAAATTCCTCATACCTTTTTCCGCCTGCCCTGATGTCCATGTAAAACACATACGACTGGCCGTCATGCACCTTGTGCTTATAAAGCATGGTATGCTTTGCAGTATACATGCAGCAGATTTTTGAGCAATATGAAACGCCCTTTTTCTCATCCCTTGAACCTACGCACTGGATAAATACAACATTCTTTGGGGTCTTGCCGTCTGACGGTCTTTTGATTTCACCGCCTGTTGGTCCTGATGCAGAGACTAATCTTTCAAACTGCAATCCGCTTATAACATCCTTGATTTTGCCATAGCCATATTCGCCGAACCTTTCATTCGGCATCAACTGATACCCTGTTGCAACAACGATTGCGCCGACATCTTCTGTGATAACCGTATCCTGCTGTTTAATCTTGCCTTCTTTCTTATCTGGACAGTAAAGTTGCCAATATAGCCGTCAACCTTTTCAACCTCACTCCATGTTAAAATCTTTATGTTTTCATTGAGCGACGCCTCAACCATCTTTGGCGTCATAATGCACTGGGAGCAATCCATTGTCGGGAATGTCTCGGAAAGTTTTGCCATATTGCCGCCGATGGAAGGCTCTCTTTCAATAAGAATCACCTGCCTCCCGCCCTCTGCAATATCAAGCGCCGCCTGTATGCCTGCAATGCCTCCACCGATAACAAGCGCCTTTTTCTTGATCGGTATCTTTATTTTTGAGAGAGACTTATTTTTCTTAAGTCGCTCAATGCTCATCCGCGTAAGGTCAATGCTCTTGCGCGTTCCTGCCGCCTTGGTCGTGTCGTGATGAACCCACGAACACTGCTCGCGGATATTGGTGATCTCGCACTTATAAGGATTCAGCCCCGCCGCTTCGCACGCCTTGCGGAAGGTCTTCTCGTGCATGTGCGGAGAACAGGCAGAAACAATAACTCCGTCAAGTTTGTGCTGCTTTACAATCTCTTTTAGATTGTCCTGCCCGGGCGCGGAGCACATGAACTTATAATCGCCGGTGTAGACAACACCCGGCAGTTTCGCCATCTCCTCTGCGACCTTTTTGGTGTCAACAGTGGATGCTATGTTTGTCCCGCACTGGCAGACGAATACGCCTATTCGCGGCATACTAAATCCCCTTCCCCTTCAACACCGGCCTTACATCAAACAAATTCTTTTCAAGCCCCAGACTACCTTCATCCTGACCCAGTGCCAAACCTAATAACTGTGTAAAATACAGGCTTGGCATTTGCGTACCTCCAACACTGCCTTCCATTCTCTTTTGGCTCTTCTCAAGATTATACTGGCACAGGGGACAACTTGTTACGATAATCTCTGCGCCTTTGTTTTTCGCCGAACTCAATACATTGCCAGAGAGTTTCGTAACAACATCCTCATTCCCCATTGCGAGGTGGGTGCCGCAGCACTCTATTTTATTAGGAAACTCCACAGGCTCGCAGCCGAGCGTTTTTAATAAATCCTCAAATATGGTCGGTGCCTCTGCATTGTCTATGCCCATGTCTTCAAAGGGTCTGAGCAACATACAACCATAATATGCGCCTGCCTTAACTCCCTTGAGCGGCCTCTTTACCGCTGCCTTTACCTTATCAAAACCTATCTTATCCCGCAAAACCTCTAAAAAGTGAATCACATTCAAACTGCCGTCGTATTCTTCTTCAATAAAATTATTTATCACGCCGCGCTTCTCTTTGTCATCCCGAACCACCTTGTTCGTGCGCTTCAAGACATTGTAACAAACAGAGCAGAGCGTAGTTACCGTGTCCCCTTCTTTTCTTGCATTGCTCAAAACCTTTGCCGGCGCGGTCAAGCCCATAACATTGTCAGGGGTGAGAGGAAATGCGGCGCCGCAGCAATTCCACTGAACAAGCTCCTTCAACTCAAAACCGAGGAGAACAGCGGACTGTCTTGCCGAAGTATCAAAACCTTTGGCAACGGTATTTAAAGTACAACCTGGGTAATAGGAAATCTTCATAGCTTTTTGTATTCGTAATGCATCTATCAAGTTCACGCTCAAAAATCGCCCAGATGCAAGGCGGAGCAAGGCTTCAAGCGAGGCATACTTTTATAGTATGTTGAGCGCAGAAGCCGCAACGACAACACAGCAGATGGGCATTTTTCAGCGTCAACTAACTTACAAACTTCCTGAACCCGCAAACTATCGCCTGCTGCGGGGCGTTTTTCATAAACGGGAATGCTATTTCCTTAATCTGCGCGTGGTCATCGCCTTTTCTAAGGGTAATCTGCCTCAATGCCTCAAGTATTTTTGCAGCGCTTACACCTTTTGGACATCTACAGTAACATTGCAGACACCCGACACACAGCCACATGGAATTTGAATTTTTTACAGCATCTTCCTGACCAAGCTGC
Source organism: Deltaproteobacteria bacterium (assembly GCA_016195725.1). Taxonomy (GTDB): domain Bacteria; phylum Desulfobacterota; class GWC2-55-46; order UBA9637; family UBA9637; genus UBA10170. Next base: position 3,004 of record JACPZB010000018.1, read on the forward strand.
AAGAGCCGTATAATCTCTCTCGGCCCGAAATCCATTGCAAATGATACAGGGCACCCGCCTGTGCAGTTTCCGCACTGGTAACAGTTTGCAAGCTCCTCGCCGCTTATCCTCTCAACGAGCTTAACAAATTCACTCTGTAAGTTTTCTTTTCCAAGCTTGATTAACATAAAATTACAGGGTTAAGGGGCATGGGTCATGGGTCAAGAAAAAACAACTTGTCCCTTGCTACTTGACCCTTGACCCTATCTTTTATACTTCTCCACCCCTATCTTAAACAAATCATTTCCGAAAACATCATTCACCACAATAGCCGGAAAATCTTTAACCTCAAGCCTTCTGATTGCCTCAGGTCCTAAATCTTCATACGCCACAATCTCTGCCTTTTTAATGGTCTTTGCAATGAGCGCCGCCGCTCCGCCCACTGCCGCAAGGTAAACAGCCTTGCGTTTTTTCATTGCCTCTACTACTTCCTGAGAACGTTGGCCTTTGCCGATTGTCCCTTTCAAACCAAGTTCTAAAAGTTTAGGTGTATATACATCCATTCTGCCGCTGGTCGTCGGCCCCGCAGAACCTATCACCTGCCCCGGCTCTGGAGGCGTCGGCCCCACATAATAAATCAACTGCCCCTTAATATCAAACGGCAGCTTTTCGCCTTTATCCAAAAGTTCAATAAGCCTCTTATGCGCCGCATCTCTTGCGGTGTAGAGGACACCTGTTATCAAAACCTTATCCCCTGCTTTGAGTTTCTCCACATCTGCATTCGTCAGCGGAGGGGTTATTTTGATTGGTTGAGCCATAATTTGCTTGTTTGTAGCCGCGGATATTTATGTCCGCCATTAGCCGACCTATAGGTCGGCATCTACATTTATTTATATAATCGTCTCCTTATGCCTTGCCGCATGACACTGAATATTTACTGCCACAGGAAGGCTTGCGATGTGGCATGGCGCTGTTTTTATGTGAACGGCAAGCGCGGTTGTCCTTCCGCCGAAGCCCATTGGGCCGATACCGAGATTATTAACCTTCTCCAGCAATTCTTTTTCAAGTGCACCCAATTCGTTATCCGGATTTGGGGTTCCGATATTTCTCAAAAGCGCCTCTTTCGCCAGCAGCGCGCTCTTTTCAAAATTTCCGCCTATGCCGATGCCCAGAATAATAGGCGGGCAAGGGTTTCCGCCTGCCTGTTTCACGGTATTGATTACAAAATCTTTTATTGCCGGCAAACCCTGCGACGGCTTGAGCATCGCAAGCCTGCTCATGTTCTCGCTCCCCGCGCCTTTGGGCGCAATGGTTATCTTCACCCTATCTCCGTCAACAATTTTTGTATGGATGATGGCTGGCGTATTGTCTCCGGTATTTTTTCGGGTCAGCGGATGACAGACGGATTTTCTCAGATAGCCTTCTTTATATCCCTGCCTTACCCCTTCATTTATTGCATCTTCCAACCCGCCGTCAATCACCGCATTGCGTCCAACCTCAACAAAGAAAACCGCAATGCCCGTATCCTGACACATGGGCGCATCTTCTTTCAAGGCGATCTGTGCGTTTTTAATAATCTGGTCAAGAACCTCTTTGCCGAGCGGGGATTCCTCTTTTCCTCTGAACCCTTCCAATGCCAGCACAACATCGCTGCCCAACTCGCACGCAGCTTTGATGCAGAGTTCCTTTACCTTTGATGTTATTTCCAATGGAGAAATTTTGCGCATATTTACTACAGGGTCAAGCGGCAAAAACACAGGGTCATGGGGCAGGGGTCAGGGGTTATGAGAAAACTTGCCCCTTGACCCATGACCCTCGCCCCTATATTTTTATCTCCTCAATCAACTTCCTGATCGCCGAAACCGAATTGTCAAACTGAGCCTTTTCCTCTTTATTGAGTTCGATCTCAATAATATCTTCAACGCCGCCGCTCCCGAGTTTTACCGGCACGCCGACAAAAATGCCGTTCACGCCGTACTTGCCGTTGCAATAGGCCGCACACGGTATAACGCGCTTCTTATCCCGGATGATGGATTCCGCCATCTCAACAACAGCGGCGGACGGCGCATAAAATGCGCTGCCGGTTTTCAACAGACCCACAATCTCGCCGCCCGCCTTTTTTGTCCGCTCCATGATCGCGTCAATTCTCTCTTTTTTAAGAAGCTGTGTTACCGGAATCCCTGCGACACTGCAATATCGCGGAAGCGGCACCATCTCATCAGCATGGCCTCCGATGACCATTGCATGGACATCCTCAACCGACACCTTCATTTCCATTGCAAGAAATGCCTTGAGCCTTGCTGCATCAAGCGCGCCGGAAAGACCGATCACCCTGTTGGGAGGAAAACCGCTCACCTTCCACGCCACATAGACCATCACATCCAGCGGATTGGTGACAATAAGGATAATGGCATTGGGTGAGTGTTTCGCGATCTGCTCGACAACGGCTTTGACAATGCCGGTATTGGTATTGATAAGGTCGCTCCTGCTCATGCCCGGTTTTCTCGGTATGCCTGCGGTGATAATCACCACATCGGAATTTGCCGTATCCTTGTAATCGTTCGTTCCGGTAATTGCAGAGTCAAAACCCTCAATGGGCGACGCCTGCGTAAGGTCAAGCCCCTTGGCCTGCGGCACGCCCTCCACCACATCTATCAAAACAATATCGCCAAGCTCTTTTATGCTTGCCCACACCACAGCATGGGCTCCCACATTTCCTGCGCCAACGATAGTTATTTTTTTACGGGCCATACCGCCTCCTGTTGATTTTTATGAGATTTCGCTTACATAGTGCGACATCCACCACTATGCTACCATATTGTATACTGTATACATAAACAAGCAAACTGTCAAGGACAAAATAAAAGACCTTTTCTTGATGTGAAGGATAATCATCCAAGACCGGTTAAATCATGAAATATTAATCAAGGAAGGGAAGTTCCTCTGGGGAAACTTTTTTTTGTGTCTCGTTGGATAAAATCAGAGCGCCTCAGCCGCTTCTATGGCCTCTTTTAAATCTATAGCCCCTGTATAGAGGGCCTTACCAATTATTATGCCTTCAAGTTTTACACTCTTAAAGCCTTCTATGTCTTTCACAGAACTCATGCCGCCAGATGCAATTACAGGGATATTTACTGCATGCGCCATTGCTTTAGCAGCCTTTACATTTGGACCCGTAAGCATTCCATCCCTTGATATATCTGTATAAATAATACAAGATACGCCGAGACCCTCCAACCTCTTTGCCAAATCAACAGCCTTGTCCTGCGTAACCTTTATCCAGCCTCGTGTTGCGACCATTCCGTCTTTGGCATCTATGCCAACCGCTATACTCCCTGAGAACATCGTGCACATCTTTTCTACAAAATCAGGATTTTCTTGCGCCACTGTTCCAATGATCACCCTTTGAACGCCCTGAATGCCAAGATAAGTTTTAATAGTTTCCACATTTCTTATTCCACCGCCAATCTCTACATCTGTTTTTATAGATTTAACTACCTTTTTAATTATATCCTGATTTTTTGGTATTCCTTCAATTGCACCATCAAGATCAACCAGATGTATGAGCCTTGCGCCTCTTTCTTCCCATCTCTTTGCAATTTCCACCGGGTTTTCAGAATAGACTGTTTCCGCATTCATCCTCCCCTGCGTCAGGCGGACACATTTGCCATTTTTTATATCAATAGCTGGAATGATTAACATAAAACCTATGCCTTAATGTTTCCAAAATTCTTTAATATTTGCAACCCCACTTTCTGACTCTTTTCAGGATGAAACTGGCAGGCAAAGATATTATCCTTCCAGATACTGCTTGCGAAGTCTAAACCGTAATTGGTCTTTGTTGCTATAACACTCGCATCCTTTGGCACAACATAGTATGAATGAACAAAGTAAAAATAAGAACCGTCTGCAATATCATTCAAAATAGGCGGTTTCCGTTCAATCTTTATATCATTCCAACCCATGTGGGGTATTTTGAGTTCTGGGTCCTGAGTTCTGAGTTCTGAGGAAAAACGAACCGCCCTTCCCTTTATAATATCCAATCCCTCGTGTCTTCCGAACTCCTCACTCTCTGAAAATAAAAGCTGAAGCCCGAGACATATGCCTAAAAAAGGCCTGCCAGATTTAATAGCATTCAGTATAGGCTCTACAAGGTCATAGTTTTTCAGATTATCCATGCAATCCTTAAATGCACCGACACCTGGCAGAACCACATGACTTGCATTTGAAATATCTTTTGGGTTCCGTGTAATAATACACTGGTGTCCAGCCCTCTCAAAGCCTTTCTGGACACTTCTCAGATTTCCCATGCCATAATCAATGACGGCAATCATAATAAAAGATAGGCGATAGGCACGAGGCAAGAGGTGATAGGAAAATCCTATAGCCTATTGCCCATGGCCCATTGCCTGTTTTTTTACAGTTTTCCTTTCGTTGACATTACACCCTTTATTCTCGGGTCTATTGTTACGGCTTCTTTCAATGCCCTTCCGAATGCCTTAAAAATAGCCTCTATGATGTGGTGCATATTCCTTCCATAGGGCACGCCAATATGCAGGGTAATCCCGCTTCTGTTAACAACGGCTTGAAGAAAATCTTCCATAAGGTCTGGATCAAAATTTTTAATTTTTACTTTTTTAGGCAATATGACCTTATAAACCAGATATGGCCTATCGCTGATATCAAGCGTTGTTGATGCAATGGCCTCATCCATTGGCACGACCGCGCTGCCATATCTTTTAATGCCGACCTTATTGCCAAGTGCCTTTTTCAATGCATCGCCGAGGCATATGCCAATATCCTCAACTGTGTGGTGATAATCTATTTCAATATCGCCCTTTGCCTTTATCTTCAAATCAAACAGCCCATGCTTTGTAAAAAGGGACAACATGTGATCAAGAAAGGGAATAGATGTGTCTATGGTATACATCCCTTTGCCATCCAGATTCAGGTTAAGTGTTATATCCGTTTCCTTGGTCTTTCTAACAATCTGTGCTTTTCTTGGCATGCGGTCCTCCGTAATAATTGCATTGTGACAGAATGGTATAATCTTCCTTTATAAATTCTAATAGGGCCTACGATTCAAATCTCCAATTTAGCGCACATCCTCAATTAAAATAGAATTAACACAGGAGGCTTCATTCTACAAGAAGAAATACCAGCGGTTCAAGTATAATCTTTTATTGATTTCAGAGAGGGATATTTGTGAAAATTAAAAAATTTTAAAAAGTTCTTGACAAAGTTCTTAAAATAGGATAAAAAAGGTCTTAAATGTTTTTAATGGCGGACCCAAGGATGGTGTTAAAATGTTTAGATTGAGCAAGGCAGCGGAATACGCAATAAGAGGGGTGTTGCATCTCTCTTTCAAGGCAGAGGGAGAGACGTGCGGCATAGATGAGATAGCCAAAGCTCAGGGTGTACCGCCTGCGTATCTTGCAAAACTATTTCAATCTTTGGCGAGAAAAGGATTTGTAAGATCCTTCAGGGGAGTTGAGGGCGGTTTTATCCTCACAAAAAGGCCGAAGGATATCACCCTCCTTGAGATTATAGAGGCCATGGAAGGCCGCATCTGTTTAAACGATTGCCTCATATACGCAGGCTATTGCCCGAAGGATGATGTATGCCCTGTTCACCCTGTATGGAAAGAGGCGCATAAGAGGTTTGTTGACTATCTAAAGGGATGCACCTTTGAAGAGATGGCTAACGCATCAAAAGTAAAGGCAATGAGAACCAAAGAAAAGATTTCAGCATAGAAAGGAGGTGTTTTTTTAAAAACCATAAAGACTATTTTGGTCTTATTATTCTGTTAATCTGTATGGAATCATAAAACTCAAGGAGGTAACATCAATGAGCGAAAAAATAGTGGAACATGAACTCACCTGGCATACAAGCTATTGGCCGCTTATAGGGAGTGTAGGGGTATTATTCCTTGCGCCGCTGGCATTCGCCTTCTATTTTGTCTACAAGATGCCGATGATGTCAATAATCTCGCTTGGTATAGGTGCCCCTTTGACCATAATATCCATAGCAGGATGGGTTAAGGAGGGAATAGAGGATGAGCATGGATACAGCGAAGGCCACAGTGTCTGGGCCATGCCAATATTTATCGTGGCTGAGGCGACACTCTTTGTGGGATTTTTTGCTGCCTACTGGGCGCTGAGACTTACTGCCCCTGTCTGGCCGCCTGCCGGCACGCCTCATGAGATGCCATTTGCTATACCTTTAATAATGACAGCAATTCTTTTGTCATCAAGCGTTACCATCCACATGGCGGAAAAGCATCTTGAGGAAGAGACCGGCAATAAGGGTGGTTTTTTAAAATGGCTCATTATAACCATCATACTTGGAGCGGCGTTTCTGAGCCTATCAGCCTATGAATGGTCTGAGCTCATGCACGAAGGATTTAACATCAAAACAAATATTTACTCCTCTGTATTTTTCCCTTTAACCGGCTTTCACGGCTCCCATGTGCTGGTGGGTATAGCCATGTTTGTCTGCATCCTCATACCTGCCCTTGCGGGAAAGATCAGCGAACCTTTTGTAAAATCCGCATCCATTTACTGGCATTTTGTAGATATTGTTTGGTTATTTGTAGTTTCGCAGGTCTACTTCTGGTGATCGGGTTATTTTATTGAAAAAAATATGCCGTAAGGAGGAACATATGCGTAACATTATATGGCTAATAACTTTGTCAATAAATTTTGTGTTTGCCGGGACCGTTCTGGCGGCAGATGGAGCGACAATCTATAAGACAAAGTGCGCTCTATGTCATGGTGACAAGGGTGAAGGCAAGAAGGGGATGGCGCCGGCGCATAGAGGCAACGAGTTTATAAGCAAAGGAAAGACGGAGGATGTTAAGAAGGTTATCCTTGAAGGCCGAGAGGGCGCTGCAAAAAAATATAAAGAATTCCCGATTCCTATGCCCAAGTCCGGCCTATCAGACACCGATGCCGATGCGGTGGCAAAGTTTATGCAGGGCGACTTGCAGAAATAGATTTATTTATTTTAGACACCTAACTAAAGAAAGGAGGGAAATCATGGGCAGAAAAAACTTTTTAAAAAGGCTTTTTTATTTACTATTTGCCACGGTTATCCTGTCTGCATCTATGGTGTATGCCAATGGAATAAAAATTGAAATGACGGGAACTCCCGCTGAAGGATGGGAACATCTCTGGAGAGAGTTGATGATAGATATAACCGTCATCGGCGTGGTATTTGCAGCTGTAACCATCTATCTCCTTATTACAAATAGGAGAAAGAGACCGGGCGACGAAGGGCAGGGGCCGAAGCTCAGTCCCCTGGCGGCATTTGGATGGGTTGTTATTCCGATATTTGTATTCATGGCAGACGACATCTATCTTGCAGCAGAGAGTTTTGAGCTCTGGGGTAATTACAGAAACGTCCCTGCAAATGCCCTGGTGATAAATGTTGAAGGGTATATGTGGGGTTGGGATGTCAAGTATCCTGAAAAGATAATCATAACCAATGAACTCCGGGTTCCGGCAGGAAGGCCGATTCATATAAAACTTACCAGCCGTGATGTGGTGCACAGCTTCTTCATACCTGATTTCCATGTGAAATGGGATGCGGTCAAAGGTAGAGAAAACTATCTCTGGTTTTATCCCAAGCAAGTTGAGGCTGGAGAGCATGTTATGACCTGCACAGAATTCTGCGGAATGCTTCATTCAAGCATGTTTGGTAAGGTCATTGTCATGCCTGAGAATGAATTTAACAAGTGGATTGAAGATAACAAGCCAAAAGGAGGGAATGTATGAGTGTAGCATCTCAAGCCTTAACGGCACAGTCTAAATTCAGCCTTAAAGAATGGATATTTACTACAGATCATAAGAGAGTAGCCATACTCTATCTTATAGGTTCCTTTGCTGCCTTCTTTGTGGCAGGAATAATGGCCATGCTCATGAGGACAGAGCTGGCAACTGTAGGGCCTACCATAACATCAAATCCAACAAATTATAATGTGTGGCTCTATTTCCACGGCGCGGCAATGATACTCGGTTATCAGATACCCTCGCTTACAGGATTTTTTGCCAACTACTATGTCCCGCTCATGATCGGCGCGAAGGATGTGGCATTCCCCAGGCTTAATGCATTGAGCGTATGGCTTTACTGGATGGGGATTGTGCTGGCCCTTCTCACATTTGTAATACCTGATCCGCCAGACATTATGTGGACAGGCTATCCACCTTATTCAATTATTACACCTGGCAATACAGCATTCTACACCTTTACAGTTCTTCTCATAGGATTTTCTTCCATTGCCGGCGGGGTTAATTTCCTGACCACCATAATCCGCATGCGGGCCCCGGGCATAACATGGAATAAGCTCAACATCTTTATCTGGTGCACCATGGCCGCATTCGTCATGCAGGTTATATTTGTCCCGATCTTGGGCACGGCGGTTACACTGCTTTCTTTTGACAAGTACCTCGGCACCCATTTCTTTGATGCCAATGCAGGCGGGACCCCCCTTATATATGAAAATCTATTCTGGTTCTACTCTCACCCCGCAGTCTATGTAATCCTGCTTCCAGGGGTTGGCCTAATCTATGAGATAGTGGCGACATTTGCCAGAAATAGGGTCTTTAACTATAAAGGGGTTGTATACGGCGGCATCTGGGGTACTGTCCTTTTAAGCGGCGTTGTCTGGGGTCATCACATCTATGTCTCAGCTATCCCAAGTTGGCTTGCCCTGATCATAACCTTTACAACGCTTTTAATAAGCATTCCAGTGGGTTTGTTGGTGATAGGCATAGTAGGTACTCTCTATAAAGGTTCTATTGAATTCAAAACCCCCATGCTCTATGCAGTAGGGTTCATGTTCCTCTTCCTTATAGGAGGACTCACAGGCATACCCAATGCCATGTCCGCTATATATATTCACATCCACGGCACCCAGTGGATTACAGGACACTTCCATTATGTCATGGCTGTTTCAGTAACTACTGCCATCATAGGAGGCACATATTATGTCTGGCCAAAGATGACAGGAAAGATGTATAATGAGACCCTTGGAAAGCTCGGATTCTGGCTTTTCTTTATAGGTGTGAATATCACTTTCTCTCTTACCATGTGGTTGGGCTATAAGGGATGGCCAAGACGTTACTATGATTATTCACAGTTTCCTCAGTTTCAGGGTACACAGCAGATAATAACAGCGGGTTCGTATATAATATTCCTTGGCGCATTGGTTACCCTGATAACATGGATACATTCGCTCATCTGGGGAGAGAAGGCCCCGCAGAATCCCTGGGGCTCAAAATCCCTTGAATGGACCCATGCTCCGACGCCTCCTCCTCCTGGAAACTATCCGGAACCGCTGAAACTCTCTGAAGATTGGCACCCTTATGGTTATGGGAAATAAAATTAGTCCTGTCTCACCCCTCTCCTATAACGGGAGAGGGGTGAGGTTATTTGGGGAATACCTATGCTGAGCACCATAAAAAATTACCTCCCTCTCTTTAAATTCAGAATATGCTCTTTCATTACATTCAGCGCAGTTGTCGGTCTTATATCTACCTCCCCTATTAATATCTCAGCATCACATATCCTTGCATTAATAGTCGTTACCATGATGGCATCTGCAGGCGCCAGTATGTTCAACCATTACTTTGATATGGATATAGATGGAGTAATGCAGAGGACAAAGAAAAGGCCTATGCCGTCCGACAGGATTGGCGATTCAAAGGTCATCTTATTGACAGCCGTTGGGATTTTTATTATATCCATCCTTCTTTCATATAAGATACTTAACTACATGGCCGGGCTGCATCTGTTCCTCGGCGGATTTGTATATGCCGTAGTTTATACAATATGGCTTAAGAGGAGGAGTTGGCTCAATATCGTAATAGGCGGCCTTGCAGGGAGTTTTGCTGTACTTGCAGGAGGCGCATCTGCAACCCCCGAACTCTGTCTTCCACCAGTACTTCTCGCCATAACCATGTTTTTCTGGACGCCGTCCCACTTCTGGAGCTTTGCCATACTCTACAAGGAAGAATACGAAAAGGCGGGCATCCCTATGCTTCCCAATGTAATAGGGGATTCGAAGACAGCAAGATATATTCTCATCAATACAATTCTTTTGGTTGTATCATCTTTTTTACCTTTACTTTTTGGTTATTTTGGCTTTTTTTATATTGCAGCAGCCGTTAGTTTTGGAACATTTTTTATCATAAGAAATATACAACTTCTATCCAATATATCAAAAGAGATCGCATGGAAGAATTTTAAGGCATCTATGATATATCTTGGAGGCCTTTTTCTGGCCGTTATAATAGATGTTATCACCAGGTAGAAAGTTATGAGGATCCTTAAGGCAATTTCTCTTTTTATAATGCTTGCAACTTTCTTAAACACAGTCCCCTCGTTTTCGCTTACTGCAAAAGATGAAGAGACTGCCATCAAATTATCAAACAAAGTCATTGGAAATTATCTGGGTGAGTATACCCTTATTGACCAGGATGGCAAGAATTTCAGGTTAAAAGAGTTTTTGGGTAAACCTCTGCTTATAAGCTTCATATACACAAGTTGCGGACATATCTGCCCCACCATAACAATGAATCTCAAGAAAGCTATCAAAGAGGCAGGCAGGGATTTTGGCGTAAAATTTAATGCTATAATTATCGGCTTTGATGTGGAGAACGATACGCCGCAGAGGATGAAGGAATACGGAAGCAACTTCACGGATGATTTTAAAAACTGGAGATTTGCCGCAGCGAATAAGGAGACAATAGATAAGCTGGCAAAAGATATTGGTTTTTATTACAGAAAGGTTGAGGGGGGATTTGACCACCTGAATTTTGTAACAGTGGTTGACAAAGATGGAAAGATATATAAACAGGTTTATGGCATGGATTTCAAACCTCAGGATATATTGCAGCCCGTATATCAATCTCTATCACCACAAAAAAGTGGCTTCATTGCACAACCTTCAGGCATAATAGGAAAGCTCCTGCTCTTCTGCTACAAATACGACGAGGCAACAGGCACATACAAGCTGGATTATGGGATGTTGATACCAATGATAATAGGTCCAATCTTTTCTATAGGTGTTATGATATCACTAATCATCTACCTCTTCCGGGGCAGTGAAATAAAAGGCAAGGCTATCAAGCCGCACTAAGTGCGTAGAATGTTATTATAAAGAACAAGTATAAACTTTCAAGCAATCTCACTCTTCCGGTCTGTCTGGCCGCATAAACTCCAATACTCATTGCAACCATTGAAACTATTGACAATAGTTTGCATATTGCTACAATAGCCAAAAATCATTAGAGGTGTTTTTATGTCCATAAAATCTGATATCCAGCGCATAACCCAATCAGCCCGGCAGGCGTCTTTGAAACTGGCCAACCTGAACACATCTGTAAAAAACAATGCCTTATTAAGAATGGCTGACGAACTTTTAAAAAATGCGGATGCAATGAAAAAGACAAACAAAAAAGACCTTCAGGCCGCAGAAGGTAAAGGGCTGTCTAAGGCCATGATAGACAGGCTTACCATAAGCGACAAGGTCTTAAAGACCATGGCAGATGGCATCAGAGAGGTAGCAGCCCTGTCTGACCCTGTTGGCGAAATCACAAAAATGTGGAAAAGGCCGAACGGACTTCTTGTTGGAAGGATGAGGATACCTCTCGGTGTCATTGGCATAATCTATGAGGCAAGGCCGAATGTTACTGCAGATGCGGCAGCTCTCTGCTTAAAATCCGGCAATGCCGTGGTTCTCAGGGGCGGCTCAGAGGCAATCAATTCAAATCTCGCCATTGCAAAGGTTTTGCAGGATGCTTGCAAAAAAGAGGGGATTCCGGATACTGCAATCCAGGTTGTTCCAACAACTGACAGGGAAGCAGTGCTGGAGATGCTCAAACTTGAAGAGTATATTGATTTAATTATTCCGAGGGGTGGTGAAGGACTTATACGGTTTGTTGTAGACAACTCAAAGATTCCTGTCATCAAACACTATAAGGGTGTATGCCACATATTTGTTGATGAATTTGCAGACATGGATATGGCAGAGAAGGTCTGCTTCAATGCAAAGGTGCAAAGGCCGGGTGTGTGCAATGCAATGGAGACTCTTTTGGTTCATAAAAAGATTGCCAATGAGTTTCTGCCGAAAATGGGGAAAAAATATCAGGATGCCCATGTTGAAATAAGGGGCTGCGAAGAAACAAGAAAGATTCTCCCGTATGCAAGGCCAGCAGAAGAAGAAGACTGGTCTACAGAGTATCTTGATTTAATCCTATCAGTTAAAATTGTGAAAGATTTAGATGAGGCAATAAACCACATCGCAAAATACGGCTCTCTTCATACTGAATCAATTATCACAAAGGATTATAGCAATAGCCAGAGATTTTTAAGAGAGGTCAATTCTTCAACGGTCCTTGTTAATGCCTCTACACGATTCTCTGACGGTTTTCAGCTCGGCCTCGGCGCAGAGATTGGCATATCTACAACAAAGATCCACGCCTTCGGCCCGATGGGGCTTGAGGAACTTACCACGCAGAAGTTTATCATTTTTGGAGATGGGCAGGTGAGAGAGTAAGAAACCTATTTCTCCAAGTCCTCATACCTCCTCCACCGGTAAGGAAGGTCTCTGATAGTGCCGGGCTCTTTTATATCCGTCAATGCCTCTAATGCCTTTTTTAAGACAATGGCCTGCTGTTTTATGTTGAACGGCTCACCCAACGGATGTCCCAGAGGCCATTTCAAAAAAACAGCCCGCGGTGGTTTTATTTCTTCTGTGAATTTGCGCACAATGGAGATGCTTATAGTTGGTATGCCATACTTTTCTATCTCCCTCTGTATCAGTCCAACGGACCGATTGCACAAGCCTCAGCCAGGGGTTAAAAGCACTGCATCAACGCCTTGCGCCCTTAATTTTTCCGCCACCTCTTGCGCAGTTCCATTTATAAGCGTATAGATATGGCCGCCGTCTATATGCCCCATAAAACCAAAGTTTATTTCCGCAATATCAGCTATTTCACCTCTCTCTTTCAACTCTTTAAGCCTGTCTATGGGAAAAACGATGTTTATATCTTTATCTGCATCTTTATGGTCATAGTAATCGTGGGTTATGATAAATTGCCCTTTTGGAGTGTCTCGCGGGATTTCTCGAAAGGTGGGGTCTCCATTTGGGTCTTTCATGTTAAACGGTTTTTGGCTTTTGAGATGCACTCCTGCGGTTGTGGCAAGGGCTATCTTGCAGTCTTTGACAGGCTTTGTCAGAGGCGCCCATGGAATATCTTGTGCCTTCCACGGCGCAGCCTTTTTAACCCATCTTTCTACAAGGAATGGGAATTTGGTGAAGAGTTTTGATATGAGTTGGTTTTTTAATCTGCCCATAAGAGACGGCTTCGCAACAGGTCGGGCGCTTTTTACTTTGCCGGTTAAGGTTTGACTTTTACACTATCAGGATTTGGCAAGCAGTCAGAAATTAAAACAAGAAAATATTTTGAGCTTAGCGTTTGCTATACAAACGCAAGATTTGAGCCAAAGACAAGGAAAAGGTGGCTGGACAAAACGGAGCATACTCTTTTATGTATGTGAGTATTTGGACAGCCACCTTTGACACAGCATTTGGCCAAAGATTGCGTTTGACTAATTGGGCAGTTTAGCGTCATGCCCAGGACCATGTATGGCAACCGTCGCTGCAATGGGCGGTCCTTGGAATCATGAATCGTTTCATTTTCATCACCCCTTTCGGCCTGTAATCGTACCAATTATAGCACATATTTTCTATAAATCCGTACGAGAAACATTTTTCTTACCTATACAGCGGACTTAAAGTTTTGATTAAAATCTTTTCTTTAATTGGCGGCAGAGAAACAGCCTTTCACCCATCTAACGATTAACCTCCACGGCTTCGCCTTAACTCGCGACACTATTGCCGCATAGAATTCTTTGTAACTTTCCTCTCCCCTGACAACATTATAATATTTTTCCATGAGCGAAGGCTCTGACTCCAATATGCGATACCACAATCTTGGATAATTATAAACCCAATTCCCTACTTTGGCTGCTGCCTCAAGTTCAGGATATAGCTCTGCTGCTACCGCCTCATTATAGCGGCTCAAGTCTATTTTATCATCATTTATTCTTTCTGATATAACCTTTGCGGCAAGCTGGCCGCTCCTTATAGCATAGTATATGCCTTCTCCGAGAAACGGGTCAACCAAATGTGCTGCATCACCTACCGCCAAAATCCTCCCCTTAACTATCCTCTGCATCGTGTCATTAAAATAGGGTATTGTCCAACCGTGCATACTGCTTATGGTTGCCTGAGAAAGGCTCTTTTCCTTCTGAACAAAATCCGCAAAATATCTCTTTACGCGGCCTTTAACTTTTTTAGAAAGACCAGCTATGCCTACTGAGAGGCTGTTAGCTTTGGGAAAAACCCATGCATATCCATGCGGTATGCAGCCAAAATCTATCAGAAGTTTTCCCTTTAAGGCTCCAAGTTTTCCTTTGTCAAAGGAAATCTCAGCCTCAATCGCAACAGCGCAAGCCTTTGCATCAAGCTCCAGCACCTCTCTTCCTACAAAACCATTTGCACCATCAGCGCCTATCAAAATCTTTGTCTTGTATAAACCTTGAGAAGTTTTGATATCTATAGAGTCGCCTGCCTCAGCAACAGCGGTTATCTTTTCCCCTTCCCTAATATCTGCGCCGGCTTCTTTTGCCTTTTCCTTTAAAAGGTTGTCAAATCTATCCCTGCTTACATTATAACCAATGACCTTTTGAGATAGTATAGGAAGAGACCTTCTTGACCTGTATGTGAAAATAGCGCCGTAAACTGTATCCTCTACAACTGCCTTGAAATCAAACGGCAATATCTTTTCAACCTTTAAGGATACGCAACCGCCGCACGGTTTATATCTGGGAAATTTTTCCTTATCAAAGGCAAGAACCTTTAACCCTCTGGAGGCGAGATCATAGGCAGCAGCTGCACCTGCGGGACCAAGACCGGACACAATCACATCATATATCATACATCATGAATTTTATTCTAATTCCTTTTCTACACTGAATTCCATAAAATCGGCCCAAAAGCCTGTGCGCACAATAGACCCGTGCTCCCATCTCAAAAGCTTCAGGTGATTTCTTTCCATGTCAAGAATCTTTGTAATGACCGTCTTCTCATCCGGCTCACTTGCAGCCTTCAGCAGTCCTGAATAAAAATGAACAGCCTTTTCTTCTACTTCCACAGCAATAGTTACCGCACCTATTTCTGTCGGGTTCTGTTTCAACCTCTTTGTAAGCTCATTTTCTTCTAAAAATATAGGCGCCCCGCCTTTGTTCGGCACTCCCTGGGCAACCGCATCATTGTAAGAAAGCCATCCTCCGCCGACATTGAATGACCTATTTATGGCACTCAATACTGTTATATGTTCAAGTTCTTCCTTAGCTAAATGACGAAACACATTTTGTCCATGCTCATCCTTTATTGCATTGGAGGCGGCGATGTAGAAACTATATCCTTCCATCTCAGTACGGACTGCTGTTTTAAGATTCTCTATAACTTTCTCTATAACCTTCTCCTTCATCAAGCACCTCCAAAACACCGTCTAAAAGTCTAATAACCTACAACTCAATAAGCCAGCTCAGAGGGCGAGTGATAGGGCAGTTAAAAACTTTGAGATTAACGACTTGTAGACTTTTAGGCTGTTTTTCTTATTTATCGTCTCCCTGTATCTGTCCGCCCTGCCTTTTCTACATCTTTCTTCTTTTCCAGCGCCTCGCCTCTTATCTTTTCCTCGCAGGCATGACATATGGTAGCCTCTGACGGCTTGCCGCAGATCGTGCAGACATGTTTTTTTTCTTTTCTTTCCTTTTCTTCCATAATCTCTCCTTTTTGCAATAAGCTGTTTAATTTAGTTTGCTCTTCGCCCCGTTAGAAATCTTCAGATGAACATCAAACTTTATGAGCGATTCTTAGAGCTTAGAGATAGCACAAGCTTCATTATTCTATAAATTTCTAACAGGGTTCATTTTTTTATTACAGCAAACAGGCTCTAATTTTTCCACATCCTTTATTACCATAAGCTCGCTGCGGCATACAGAGCAAACATACACGGTATTTACCGCCTCAAGCATAATCATTTTTGTATTGCAGCATATTGGTTTCAACTCCCCGCTGCCGCTTTTGATGACAGAAAGTTCTGCGCCGCAAACAGGGCACCGGTAAATACGACCCAGTATATTTCTACTCTTCACAGCGGTTTTACCAACTAATGTTTTACCTGATATCATCCGGCTTCTCCACCAAAGCCATAGCCCTGCCGCAGCACTTAGGCTCCATAACTCCAACGCCGCCCTTTGTAACCATTGCCATTGTCCCACATATGGAACAGCGGTATGCCTTGCCAACATGAATAGTCCACTCCTTTGTCCAATCATCCACCGACCATTCTTGGCTGCTTGAAAAATCCATCTCTTCTGCCATAGAGCCTCCCATGAAACCAACTCAAATCTCAAAACGCAAAAGTCAAAACTATAACTTTACAACGCAAGGCCTTATTTGAGATCAGTTTTAAGGTTTTGTGTTTTAGTTTTGAGATTTGACATTTGAGTTTTGAAATTATCCTTTTACAGCGTATATTCCAAATTTTTAAAACTAAAACCCTTCAACAGAGGATTTTCAATGCCTTTATGCTGAATAAGAACTTTGAAATCATCGCCCATGCCACCAGACATCATAAGTTCCTTAATCCCTTGATTCCATTTAAAGGTTTCCAGATTATTTATAGTTAGCTCCGCTGTCTCTTTGAGTTCCTCAAGTATGCCAAGGCCCATGAGAAAATAAAACTGGGTTGTAAAACCAGCAACCTCAAGGCCAGCATCTCTGCCTGACATTGTAAGGGTAGTAAAGTCCACCTTTGATGTTATATCCTGATATCCAATCCTCTGGAACGGGTTGTCATTCATTGTGTGCCTGTAATGACATTGAAGGTTAGAGCCTCTGCCTGGCTGAAAGAGCTCTTTTGCAGGAAGACCGTAATCTATAGTAATAACAAAACCCTTATCCAAGAACGCCCCTATAGACTTAATCCAGTCAATTGCATGTAAATTTACCTCTCCCCTTTGTCCATAGCCAATTTTAACTCCAAGCCTGTCAAAATAATCATTAAGACTCTGTGTTGAGGGCTCTTCTATTGCTTCAATAAATCCTGCACTTTCATAATCTACATAGACTTCCTTTAGGCCGTCCATTTCAATAACCCGATGGATAGGAAATGCATCGACGAGTTCGTTGGAGATAATGCAACCGATAATGTTTGGCTCAATTTCTTCTATTGCAGAATGGCAGGAAAATTTTTTATTTGCCTTTCCTGTTGGAACCGCCTTCACCCCGTTAGGAGGCTCTGATATATGGGTGCTATTCTTGTCTAACTGGGCAACATTCTTCTCTATGGACCTTCTACCGGGGTTCAGGTCAACCAATTTAAAATCAACTGCCTTATGGAACTCCGGGAATAAATCTTCTACGACATCCTCAACCTGAAATGATAAATCTCCTCTGCCTGCACCAATCTCTACAACGGTAAACTGAGAAGGACATCTCAGAATATCCCACATCTGGTATAGTTGTGATGCAAGCAGCTTGCTGAAAACAGGGCTTATATCGCTATTGGTCAGATAATCACCATGTTTCCCCCATCTTACTCTATCTGAGGTATAGTAGCCTTTGTCAGGCCAATAAAGGGCAATCTCCATAAATTCAGCAAATGTTATCCTGCCCCTTTGCTGAATCTGTCTCTCTATTTCGGAAACAAGGTCAGGATGGCCAAGGATGCTGTCAACCACTGCTTACCTCCATAGAGGCATTATTATAGCAAACTATTCTCAAGAAAGGAAATAAAACAACACCTCTACGGAAGGCATATTCAACTTCAATCTTCCAATACCCCAATCTTTTTCACACCCTCGAAGATCTCTGCCCCATGGGGCGCATCTCCCAGTTCAGCTGTTAAATCCACGCCTGCGAAATGCGATTCCAGATGATTTCCATCTGTCCAATACAGATTATCCGTCACATCGTATACGCTGCCGTTGTATGCTATATATGCAGGCCTGCCGTCTTTACCGTCAAAATTCTGTAAACCCTTCTTTGAGATTCTCTTTTCCACTTTAATCGAGCAGATCCTTCCCTAAATTACAGGCGATGGGCTATAGGCTATTGGTTTGCCTACCGCCCATTTACCTATCGCCTGTTGCCTGTCTTCACTTTCTTATTCCCAGGGTTGTCTCCCATGTGTCAGCATGCCCCTCTTCATCAGAAAGAATCTGCTCCAGCATAAGCCTTGTGGTCGGATCACTCTCCTGCTCGCATAACTTTATATGGTCTTTATATCTCTTTATTGCATCATTCTCGGCAGCAAGGTCATCCTTTATCATTTTCTTAAGATCGCCTCCACGCGCTATATTAGTGGGTTTCTGCACAGGAATTCCGCCAAGATACACAATCCTTTCTGCCAGTATTTCAGCATGTCTCATCTCGTCAATAGAGGTCTTTTTGAATATCTCTATCACTGCCGGACTCTCAAGCCCCTCTGCCTCGTAGTGGTGTCCCATATACTGGATTATTGCCGCAAGCTCATACGCCCTGTCCTCATTCAATGCATCTACAATCTCTTTGCTCATATCCAACTCCTCCTTTTTATTTTAAAATCTTGCTTTATGATGACACTATAGCAGAGGAATCCCGACTTTGCAAATGCAAAAGGGCTCTTTTTATGCACCCTTTTTGCAAATCACCCCCCCTTTTTGTCAGAGGATTGCGTTTGCTCAAAATGCATCTGCATTGTGGGCCAATCCTAATCTTCTTTTGCAGCCTCTAACATCGGATATGCTATATTCGCAATATAGGAGTTTATCCTTTTGAGGTTTGTTAAAACATCCAGATGTATGGCGCTCGTATCTATGGATTCCCTCAAACCGAGATGAAGGCGGTTTATATGGGCCTGCCTTAAATCCCTTTCTATTTCTCCAAGTCTTGTCTTATGCCGCAGGAGTTTATGGGCAAGTTCAATATCCCCGCTTGCAAAGGCTGATATGCCCAACTCAAAATTTTCCATGACTTTTTGATGAAATTCCAGAATCTCATTCAACCCTTCACCGGAAAAAGACAATTGATTTTTAATCTTTTTCTTTGCGAGTTCCATCAGGTTTTTATCTATCACATCGCCGATATTTTCAAGATTGTTTGTAAAGGTAATTATCTCCATCTCTCTCTTTGCCTGCTCAGAAGTCAAACCCTCTTGAGATAGCTTTGTGAGATACAATTTTATCTCTCTGTCAAGCGCATCTACCTCATCATCTTTTTCCTCTATTGCCTCCAGAAGTCGTGCATCGTTTGCCCTAAAAACCTCAATGGAGTTTTTCAGCATATCCTGCACTATGTCTGCCATTCTGAGCGCCTCTCGTGTTGCCTGGCCAATCGCCAGAGGAGGGGATGTGAGGACACGCTTATCCAGATATTTCGGCCCAAACTTTCCTTCGGAAGGCGCACCTTCTATCAGCAACATCTCAATAAACCTTGTAAAAGGCCCGATAAAAGGCAGAAATACTAGGGTAATTGCGATATTAAAAAAGGTATGGGCATTTGCAATCTGCCTCGGAAGGTTTCCAGCGCTTAGACCAACAAGATGGGTAAACGGCGTTAAGAAAGGAAGGATAATGACAACACCTATTACCTTGAAAAACACATGCGCAATGACAACACGCTTGGCGCCCACAGGTGCGCCAACGCTGGAGGCAATTGCGCTGACGCATGTCCCTATATTTGCGCCTAACACAATCGGCATCGCGGCATCCAGGGTAATAAGGTTATTGTGCGCTGCTGTCAGTGCAAGGCCGATGGTGGCTACGCTGCTGTGGAGTACGGCGGTCAAGAGCGTGGCTATAATTATCCCTGCAACAGTATCTCTGCCAAAATTTATCAGAATTTCTTTAAAGAGAGGATCGCTGGCGAGCGGTGAAAAAACATCTGTCAATACCTTTAAGGCGAGGAATATAAACGCAAAACCCAAGACAGCCCGGCCCAGATCGTGAAAAGGGCCTTTCCTGCCCAAAAATTCCAAAAATATGCCGATACCAATAAAGACTATTGCATAATCGTATATCTTAAAGGCGATTATTTGAACTGTGATGGTTGTGCCGATATCCGCGCCGAGGATAACCCCCATAGTTGCGGAAAGGCTTAAGAGTCCTGAACCTGCGATACTCACCAACATAATGATTGTAGCGCTGGAACTTTGCAGGAGCGCAGTTATTAACGCGCCAAAAACCACACCCTTCACGCGGTTGCCTGTAATGGCCATGAGAAATCCTCTGAGCCTGGCCCCGGCCGCCTTCTGCATACCGTCGCCAGCCATCTTCATGCCGTAGAGAAGCAGTAAGATGCCGCCAAAGAGCGTAAGGAGGTTAATGGTTGTCATAAATACAGGTTGTTAGGGTGTCAGATTTTAGGTAATAGGCCGCAGGTTAGAGGTTTTCCTATCACCTATCGCCTATCGCCTATCATCCATCACCTATTTCCCATCACCTGCCTTTGTCATACAATCGTCTTTATTTCCTGCAGATATCTTGCAGATTCCTCGGGTGGGACAGGGTTTATGTATATGCCTGTTCCAAGCTCAAAACCGGCGGCAATAGTAAGCCTTGGGGTTATTTCAAGATGCCAGTGAAACTGGCCGATAACTCCTGAATTAATAGGGCTGTTAATAATGGTGTAATTATAGGGAGGATCATTAAGGCAGAGTTCTAATTTTAAAAGAATCATTTTTAATGTGATAGACAGCTCATCTATCTCCGTCTCGTTCATCTCTACAAATGATGCGCTATGTCTTTTGGGTATTATCCATGTCTCAAACGGATGTCGTGCAGCATAAGGCTCTATGGCTATAAAAGAGTCGCTTTCAATTACCGTCCTCGTCTCCCCTCCTGATTCTGCCATAATGATATCGCAGTATGCGCAGTTATCTCTGTAGTCATAGTACTGCTCTATCCCTTTAATCTTTATCCACACCTGCTGAGGAATCATGGGGGTGGCAATCAGTTGGGAATGGGAATGTTCAATGGATGCGCCTGCAATTTTACCATGATTTTTGAATATGAGAATATATTTTAAACGAGGGTCTTTACAGAGGTCTACATATCGTTCCCTATATGCCCACAAGACTTCCTTCGTCTGTGATTCAGGAAGCCTTGAGAGCGGCTTCCCGTGCTCCGGTGTTTCAATGATTACCTCATGAGCGCCAATACCATCCATCCTGTCATATATTATATGCTCGCTCCTATTCAGTTTCCCTTCTACCATAAGCGCAGGAAAACGGTTGGGTATAACCCGCACCCACCACCCTGATGAATTTGGCTTGGCGCTTTTATCTCTAAAAGCGAGTATCTCGGCTGGGGTTTTTGATTCATTGCCGGAACAGAAAGGGCATATAGAATGATCCTTTGTAACTACTGCCTGAGCCTCATGTTGATGGTGAAAATCCGATAGCCTTCTTGCCCTTTCAGGGGCCATGATAACCCATTCTCTGGTTATAAGGTCTTTTCTTAATTCAGACATAGTTTTTTTGCCTAACACAACAGTGTTATTTTATAAATAACGCAAAACTTTCCTTCTTTAAAGTTAGAAGACTTTGCGTTTTAGTTTTGAGATTTGACATTTGAGTTTTGAGTTTTCCTACCCCTTTTTCACCCATTCCTCTATTTTGTCCCTTATTTCTTCAGCGAGGTCCAAAAACTTTATCCCCATACCAGGCTCATGCGACGACCTGGGGATAAACTCCCTCCGCCATACAACACAACACTTGCATCTTGCCGGAGTTTTGTCCGGAAGAGAAAATTCTATGACAAACTCATCGCCGACATTTTTTGGATTAACGGATGCAATAAACATCCCGCCTCGGCTTATGACCTTTGCGTAGCCAAAGAAGCTCTTATTCTCAGAATTCACCTTGACATTGAGAACAAGAAGCTGGTTTCTTAAATTTTTTCTCCTGTCAGGCCTAAGAAGCACATAGCCCTGTTTGTCTTTTTTGTCACCATTTGCCATAGTGAATAATGCCCTCCAATGGCTTTCTGTTCTTCTCTTCTTTTACAAGAGGGGACTTTGGATAACCGACTGCTATTAGGGCAACAACCTCTATATTGACAGGTATGCCAAGAATCTCTCTAACCTTCGCCGGCTCGATTGCCGCAATCCAGCAGGTTCCAAGCCCTTCTGCTGTCGCAGCCCCGATCATCTCTGTTATGGCAATGGTAACATCAACCCACGCATAGTTTTTGCCGTCTGCCTTTCTCAGCCATGCGCTTTGCGGTTCTGCGCAGGCGGCAATAATAAGAGGCGCGGTCTTAAATCCCTCTTTGGTGAATACCTCGTATAATTTCTTAACATCTTGCTTTTCAATGATGATAAAATGCCACGGCTGGCGGTTGGCTGCGCTCTGCGCCCTTCGCAGCGCCTCTATCAGGCGCTCAAGTTTGTCTTTCTCTATCTCTTTATCCAGGAACTCCCTTATGCTTTTTCTTCTTTCATAAAGCTCGTAAAAGGTCTCAAGCTTCTCATCCATCACGTAGCCTCCGCCAAAACAGTTTCAAGTTGCAAGATTCAAGTTTCAAGAGTTCGCTTTTTGACTTGCAACTTGTACCTTGCAACCTGCATCTTGCAACTTAAATCATCGCCTCCACGAACTCCTTTGCGTCAAAATCCCGCAGGTCTTCAACACCTTCACCCACGCCTATAAAACGAATAGGTATCTTTAATTCATTTGCTATTGCCACTATTATGCCGCCTTTGGCCGTTCCGTCCAGTTTGGTAAGGGCTATGCCGGTAAGGCCGACTGCCTCGTTGAATATCTGCGCCTGAGCCAAGGCATTCTGGCCGGTGGATGCATCCAACACCAGAAGCGCCTCATGCGGGCCGCCTGGAATTTCTCTGGACACAATCCTTTTAACCTTTTTTAACTCCTCCATCAAGTTTACCTTTGTGTGCAGCCTTCCTGCCGTGTCTAAAATCACAATATCAGCCTTTCTTGCCAGACCGGCCCGGACAGCATCAAAGGCAACCGCAGCCGGGTCGCCTCCCTGCTCTTGCTTGATAATATCACAGCCGGCCCTTTTTGCCCATATCTCCAACTGCTCTATTGCCGCTGCCCTGAATGTATCGCCTGCCGCAAGGAGAACCTTTTTACCCTCTGATGTAAATCTTGTCGCAAGTTTCCCGATGGTTGTTGTTTTTCCGACTCCGTTCACGCCCAGAGCCATTATTACAAAAGGTTTTGCCGTAATTTCCAGAGGTTTCTGACAGTCTTTTAGTATATTGAAAATCACCTCTCGCAAATAAATCTTAAGCCCTTCTGCGTCAGAACCCTTAAGCCCTTTCCTCATATCATCCACAATAAGACCGGATGTCCGGACGCCGACATCCGCGGTTATAAGGGTTTGCTCCAGCATCTCAGCCAATTCCTCCCGCGAAGGCCCGGAAGAAAAAAATTCTTCTATCTTGTTAACAATGTTATTGTGAGTTTTGGCAAGACTTGATTTCAGGCGTTCTAAAAGGCTTTTCATAACAGTTTTCATAACATAGAATAATGATTTTGAAAAGGAGATTTTGTAATTTTTTAGATTCACTTGACACAGCAATTTTAATAATATATATTTTATGGTAAGAAAGATTATCTAAGGAGGATGTATAGATGAACTTTTTAAAGACCACAGTACTTCTTGCCGTGCTCACAGCAATACTTGTATTTGCCGGTGACGCATTGGGCGGCAGGAATGGGGCAATGATGGCCCTTGTATTTGCAGGTATTATGAACTTTGGCGCATATTGGTTCAGCGACAAGATAGTGCTCATGATGTACGGCGCAAAAGAGGTGTCAGAGGCAGATGCGCCTGAATTGTATGCCATAACCCGTGATCTGACCATGAAGGCGGGCCTTCCTATGCCAAAGGTATATATCATGGAAAATGATACCCCCAATGCCTTTGCAACAGGCAGAAACCCCCTTCATGCGGCAGTGGCGGCAACCGCAGGTATTATGAGGCTCCTGACGAGAGAGGAGCTGAGCGGTGTTATTGGCCATGAACTGGCCCATATTCAAAACAGGGATATACTTATATCCACCATCGCTGCTACTATTGCAGGCGCCATAAGCTATCTTGCGCACATGGCGCAGTGGGCAGCCATGTTCGGCAGTTCACGTGATGATGAAAGAGGCGGAAATCCGATAGCGCTTATTGTCATGATGATTGTTGCGCCTCTGGCAGCAATGATTATTCAGATGGCCATATCCCGCTCAAGGGAATACGGCGCAGATGAAGGCGGGGCAAGGATAACCGGCAATCCCCTTTCCCTTGCAAACGCCTTGAGAAAGCTCGAATATGCCAACAAGAGAATCCCAATGGATGTTCCAAATGAGGCAACAGCGCATATGTTTATTGTAAGCCCGCTGAGCGGCGGAACCCTTTTGAGGCTTTTCAGCACTCACCCTCCTATTGAAGAAAGGATAAAGAGGCTTGAGGCAATGGGGGGTGGTCCAAGATACTAAAGTAACTGAACCTCCCTACCCTTTTTGGGGTAGGGAGGTTCAGTAATAATAGCAAGCGGCAGTCCGATTAGACTGTGGCTTCTGGATGTCTCTTTACATAGCTATCAATCGTCCATTTATCTTCTTCCTTCATGTCCAAAAACTTAATACCTAAACGATTGGCTCCATGTTGGCTATCATTTAACATTCTTACCACCTTTCCCGAAGCATTTATTGGCGTAGAGTTGCCTGGGATAACAAATGAACAAAACACGATTTCCTCTACATTAAGGCCATGACTGGTTTCTATCAAGATACCACCCCTGCTAATATTTACTGTATTTCCCAGAAACGATTCTGAAGCAACCCCCTTTGTCATTCTTTCAACCCCTATTTTTGCAAGAATACGTATGTCGCATCTGAGAGGTATATTTAGATATTTCCCAATCTTTTTTAATAGCTCTGTAGCATTTATGGGCTTAGTTATATAATCATTGGCCCCTGACGCAAGACACATATCAGCATCTTTGGCGCTGCTTGTAACTATTATTATAGATACCTTCTTAAGATTGTTATCAGTTCTTATAATCCTGCATACCTCATCCCCATTCATTCCTGGCATATACAAATCACATAAAATAAGGTCAACCTTTTCTCTCTTATGTATATCTATGGCCTCTGGACCAGAGCTGGCTGTAAATATCTGAAGGTTTTGCCTCGTTAAAAAAGTTTTCTCCATCGACAGAAACAGCTTCACATCATCAACAAGCAATATCCTTTTCACCCCGTTACACCTCCTCTAATCATTTTATTCTTAACTTAAACATAATAATTCTTTCCGTTTACACATACAGTCTAAAACAATGAGCAGGCGGAACTGGGTTCATCCAGAACCTTCAATTTTGTGTTAATAATATTTTAAAAATTGGATGTGAGTTAGGCGGCAACTTCGGGATGCCCTTTTATATAACTCTCAATAGCCCGTCTATCTTCTTCCATTATATCTATAAATTTAACACCGTAATAATTCATGCCAGGCTGATTACCATTGGCCTGCCTTACAACCTCGCCTGTAGCAGTGATTGGGGTAGAGTTGCCTGGCAGAAAGAAGGAGCATGATACATTCTCTCCTATAGTAAAGGCATGTCTGGTTTCTATTAAAACACCGCTAACGCTGAGATTCACCGTATTCCCCAAAAACGATTCTGAACCAACCCCCTTTACACCCTCCACCCCTATTCTGGCAAGTATACGCACATCTCGCCTCATTGCAACATTGACATATTTGCCGACCTTTTTGAGAAGCTCTGTTGGATTTATAGGTTTGAGTAAATAATCATTCGCTCCAGCAGCCATACACATATCAATATCTCTAGCGCTGGTTGTCACCATGATAATAGACACCTTCTTAAGCCCTTCCTCGCTTCGTATTCTTCTGCATACCTCATCCCCATCCATCCCTGGCATATACAAATCACATAAAATAAGGTCAACCTTTTCCTTTCTGTGTATATTTATTGCCTCTTGACCTGATATAGCTGTAAACAGATGGAGATTGCTTCTGGTAAGCAGAGTTTTTTCCAACTCAAGAAAAAGTTTCACATCATCCACTAAAAGCAGCTTTTTCACCCTGTTAGACCTCCTTCTACCCCTTTAAACCTGAATCTGAATACCCTATCAACGGCGTGACAGGCCAAGGGAGTTCATAGTGAGAAATTTAGCATATTGTTGTTTACAGGTCAATTGTTATGTTTTCATTAAGAAATATTCTAAAAAGCATTTGGCTGAAAATAAATAGAATTGAGATACGTCTGATACAAAAGCTATTTGCTGATATCAACTGTATAACTTTACTATAAATCCATCTATTGTCAAGCCTTGGAGATATGTGATATATTTTTTGCGCCGGCGAGGTTTTCTGGTCGTGGTGATAAACAAAGATGAAACTCCAATTCATAGGCAGTGTCAGGTCTGTAACTGGAAGCTCTTATCTGGTTATAACAGATACTGCCAAAATCTTAGTTGACTGCGGCATGTTTCAGGGACATGACGGAGAAAAAAGAAATTTTCTGCCTTTCCCCTTTAACCCCTCTGAATTAGATGCAGTTCTTTTAACCCACTCCCATATAGACCATTCCGGCTTAATACCAAAGCTTGTCAAAGAAGGATTCAAAGGAAAAATAATTACAACAAAGGCAACTGCTGATTTGTGCGGCATAATGCTCCTTGACTCTGCCCACGCGGACAGACAGGGGCTTTTAGACTGTCTTACCCATTTCAAAACAAGGCCAAAGAGGGTGTTTGTTGTACACGGCGAAGAAGAAATATCTTTGGAATTTGCAAAGACAGCGCATGAAAAATTCTTGGTTGATAGTTATGTGCCGAGGGTGTTGGAAGAGGTGAAGCTGTGAGAGTATGCTCATTCTGTCATTCCGTGCTTGACACGGAATCCAGTCTTTTTGTTTCCTGAATTCCTGCTTCCGCAGAAATGACATTTTCATACCTCTTTGTGTGCCAAAAGCGTATTGAAGTCTCATAGACAAGTCTCATAGAAATAATTGACAACAAAACTTACTGGATGTATTCTTCTTTTTAAAGAAAAGAGAGCATGAGTTTAAAAGTAAATATCCGCGTGAAAAAATAGGGAGTCAATAGCGATGGATTGGGATAGTATTCTTTCTAGAATTGCAGACATTGCTTTAAGGCACAATGTCTCTATTTATAAATTGTAGTAACCTGAAGAAGAATTTTATCTTTTTAAATACAAACACAAGATTTGAACCAAAGTCAAGGAAAAGCTGGCTGGACAAAAAGACAAAAGTTCAACATTGTTTAAGCAGGTCAATTTGAACGATTTGAACGATTTCCATTCAGGGGATTGCGTTTGTAAAAAGCTATGGACATCCTAAGACACTTAAACCCTCAACAATCCAACGCCGTTAAAAAGACCGACGGCCCTATTCTCATCCTTGCAGGCGCTGGGAGCGGAAAGACCAGGGTCTTGACTCACAGGATTGCCTACCTCATAAGAGAAAAGGACATCTCCCCTTTCAATATCCTTGCTGTGACATTCACCAACAAGGCCGCAGGAGAGATGAAGGAGAGGCTGGAAAAGATTTTAGGGCCAAAAGCCAAAGACCTGCTGCTCGGCACATTTCACTCAACAGGGCTACGTATCTTAAGAAAAGACGGGCACAACATCGGCATCGACCCAAATTTTGTGGTGTATGACGATGATGACCAGCTTGCGCTGGTAAAACTCTGCATGTCTGAGCTGAATATAAATGAAAAATCGTTCAGTCCGAGGGCGATCCTTTCCCATATCAATCAGGCAAAGAATGAGGTTCCCTCTGCAAAGGACTATGCGCTCCGCGCTGACGACTTCTTCGGACAGAGGGTTGCTTCGGTGTATAAACTCTACCAGGAAAAGCTCCGTCAGAATAAGGCCCTAGATTTTGGCGATTTAATAGTAGAGCCTATAAAACTCTTCAGAGAGGCGCCGGCGGTTCTGGAGAAATATCAGAAACGGTTTAAATACATCCTTGTAGACGAATATCAAGATACAAACCGCGCCCAGTATGAGCTTATAAATCTTTTATCTGCGATGCACAAAAACCTGTGCGTGGTCGGCGATGAAGACCAGTCTATCTACGGCTGGCGCGGGGCTGACATAAGAAATATCCTTGAATTCGAAAAGGATTATCCGAATGTTGAGATAATAAGGCTTGAACAAAACTACCGCTCAACAAAGAATATTCTCTCCGCTGCTAATTCTGTTGTTGAAAAAAACACCAAGAGAATTGGCAAGACCCTCTGGACAGAAAATCCTGACGGCGAGATGGTTGCATATCAGATGGCAAGGGACGAGCATCATGAGGCAAGCCTTGTGTATAATAAGATAGAAAACTATATGTCGTATAAGACCTATACGGCTTATAAGGACTTTGCAATCTTTTACCGCACCAATGCCCAGTCCAGAATATTTGAAGAGCATTTCATAAGGAGCGGGCTGCCATACAATATTGTCGGCGGATTAAGATTCTACGAAAGAAGAGAGATAAAGGACGCCATCGCCTATCTAAAGGTTATTGCGAATCCGAGCGATTCATTAAGCCTTATGCGCATAATAAACACGCCTCCGAGGGGCATTGGAAAGACAACCATTGACAGGGTCGCGTCGTTTGGCGTAGGGCATGGTCTGCCGCTTTTTGAAGCCTTGAAACTGGCTATCGGAAAAGGCATACTGCCGCCGCAGAAAGGACAGAATTTTATAAATCTGGTTGAAAGATTCAGAGACTTGTTGGGCAGCCAAAAAAAATCCCCTCCCCTGGCGGGAGGGGCGGGACACCCATCCGAAGGATGGGTCGGGGAGGGGGAACAAATGGAAAACGGCTCACCCTCACCCCAGCCCTCTCCCATCAAGGGAGCGGGGGAGTTAAGCAACGTCAATGGCTATTCCCGGGCAAATAAATTCCCCATCCATGAACTTGCAAAAAGACTTCTTGAAGAGAGCAGCTACATAAAGATGTGGGAGGGAGAAAAAACAGAGGAGGCTGAGGCGCGTATTGAGAACCTGCACGAACTTATATCAGCCATGAGGGATTTTGAAAAAGGCAGAGAGAACCCCAGCCTTGCAGAGTTTCTTGACCATGTGGCGCTCATAAGCGATATAGATACTTTTGAGGATAAACACAACAGGGTAACTCTTATGACGCTTCACTCGGCAAAGGGATTGGAGTTTCCTGTTGTATTCATGGTGGGTATGGAAGAAGGCCTATTCCCTCATTCACGGTCTATCAATGGAGACAGCGCGGATGAGCTTGAAGAGGAGAGACGGCTCTGCTATGTGGGCATGACAAGGGCAATGAAAAAGCTATTTCTCCTTGGCGCAAGAGAGCGGACTATCTATGGAGAGTCAAGATTCCAGGGCCAGTCAAGGTTTATAGATGAGATAGACCCCAATTATTTGGAGATAATAACTCCAGAGAGGAGCCAGAAATCAGAAATCAGTAGCCAAGAGAAAGATAAAACTTACTATACGGAAGAACCAAGGGTTGTGTATGATGACTATAGAGACTATAGAGACAATGACCCTTGGAAAATAGGCATGAGGATAAAACACCCGAGCTTTGGCATCGGCATTGTAAAGGCAAAGGAAGGCTTGGGTGAAGATACAAAACTTACTGTGATGTTCCCCGGTATGGGGCAGAAAAAGTTGATAGTAAAATATGCATCTATAACCGAGGCTTAAAATAAATTAGGGGAGGCGCATACCTATCCTCTGCAGAACCTCCCCTCTTCCCTATGAGACAGCGGCCCCAGCTATCTCAGGAAAGACTTTAGAATTTCTGATTACACAGATTGGATAATACGATTACACAGATTATAAGATAGATGTTTATCTGTGTAATCTGCTTTTATAATCGGTGTAATCAACTTTCACATGCCAAATTTATGCGCCCTTTCTGTTGAAAATATGCCTGACGGTCTTTTTGCCGGAAATTCTGTTATTTTTTCAAATGTGGTTGGATTATAGACAACCACCTTGTCTTCATCCATTAGAGATATATAAACCGCATCGCCCTTTGGCGTGAACTGAGGGTGGGTTGCCCCTTTGCCAGGTGTGAATGTTTTTACAACCTCAAGATTCTTAAGGTCTATCACCTGTATTGTATCTCCATTTTTGCCAACCAGGTCTACCCAGACATACCGCCCGTCAGGGCTGGAAACGGCATAAAGGGCAGTGCCGATAAGAGACACCTCTTTTACAAGACCCCAATCCTTTGTATTGTAAACCAGCGCCACTTCCCTCTTTATAGCCGGAAGAACCGCCAAATCCCTTGCAATCGACCATCCCTTTAAATGCGGTATCTTCCATAAAGGAACCGTCTCTCCCTGCGCTTCGCCGTTTTCCCTTATCTTTATGGTTGTAATCTTTTTGACCTCTGACATCTCCCATGTATCCAGAAGCCCGACCCAGTTGGAATTTAAAAAACCGTTCAGATAATATCTTCCGCCCGGTGTTATTAGGGCATCATACGGGGTTTCGCCTATATCCCAGAATTTCTTTATTACGGGAAAATCCTTTTTACCGGCATCTGCAACCCAGATCCCGTTACTGTCCATAAGCGAGAATATAAGGAGATTTCCCGGCGCATCTACAAGGCCTACAACCCTTGCTGTTACCTTCCTTCCGTCAGGATATTCCCTCTCAGCTGGTATTATTTTTACTGTCTCCAATGTTTCCGCATCAAGGATTCTAACCTCTCCGGGCACATAGTTGCTGAGCGCAATATATTTGCCATCCTGCGTCATGACGCCGCCTACAGAGTCGTCCCCTGCCTTAACCCTCTTTACAAGCTTCAATTGGAGCAGGTCTATCTTGCTTACAGAGGCATCCCTTCCAATTACATAGGCAAATCTTGCATCCTTTGAAAATTTGACCGTGCCGTGGATGAGATTGCCGAGGCCTGAAATCCTGCCAAGGAACTTGTGCCTTGAGGAGTCAATGACAATTACACTCCCTGCCTCCCTCTCAACAATCACCATTAAGGAGGCGGTGCCGTAGGTATCCGTCTCTTTAGCAAATGCCAGGATGTTGAAGAATATTAAAAACCACAGGAACGCAAACAGTATGGATAATTTCGGATTTCGGATTTTGGATTTCAGATTTAAAATATTACCCTTCAAATCACGAATCTCAAACCTGTTATCAGCAAATCTCCGCATATCCTTTTTCATCTATTGCCTATCGCTTGCCTCTCTATTATTATCTCTTCATCAGTCAGATAGCATGCAGGGTCTTCTGCCCAGACATTTCCATACACTGCCTCTGCCCTGACCCGGTAGTTGCCCCCACATATCTCAAGGTATGCGCACCGGCTACACCTGCCCATAACAGATTCCTTTTTATTTTTGAGCCTCCGCATAATCGGGTCTCTTGTATCCAGCCATATTTCGCTGAACGGCCTCTCTTTTACATTCCCGAATGAATAGTGGCTCCAAAACTGGTCTGCATGAACATTGCCGATATTGTCAATGCAGCCTATTGCAGTGCCGGAGCTGTTTCCACTGCGCATTTTTAAAAGCTTATAAATCCTTTCAGCCTTATCAGGATCTTCTTGCTTTACCTTCAGATAAAGGTACACGCCATCCGCATCATTATTACCAGTAAGAATATCTTTCTCAATCCCCTTCTCGTAAAACTCTATAGCCTTCTTAAATATAAAGCCAACCGCCTCTCTTGTCTCTTTATGGGTCAAATCATCCTTTGTTATCCTCCTTCCTCTCCCAGAATAGACAAGATGAGAAATATATATCCTCGGGATGTCCTCTTTTTCTGCAAGGTCGAATATGGCCGGAAGCTGGGGCAACGTCCTCTTGCTTAAGGTAAGACGAAGCCCTGTTCTTACGCCCGCATCCCTGCAATTTCTTATGCCTCCCAGCGCCTTGCTGTAGACGCCGATCATGCCTCTGAATCTGTTATTAAATTCGCCTATGCCGTCTATGCTCACGCCGACATAAGCAAAACCCGCATCTTTAATCGCCTTCGCAATATCTTTATCTATTAATACGCCATTTGTGGACAAGGCGCATCTGATGCCCTTTGCGCCTGCGTACTTGGCAAACTCAAATATATCATCCCTTAAAAGTGGGTCTCCGCCTGAAAATATGATGACAGGCACATGGAATGCTGCCAGATCATCTATAACGGTTTTTACCTCAGGGACTGTCAACTCACCCTCATATTCCTTATCAAGCGAATCAGCATAGCAATGGATGCATTTTAAGTTGCATTTTTTTGTGATGTTCCATACAACGACCGGCCTTTTAACCTCTGAAAATTGCAGGAGCCTTGCAGACTCCCCATGTCTGTGTATTTTATGGACGCAGGCGCCTTCTTCCATCTTTTTTGTTTCGCATAAAAGTTTTGTAACACCCAGCATAATTCTCCTCTAAAAGAAATACCAAAAGGCAAATATCAAAAATTAAGGTATTGCATTTTTACATTTTGATTTTTAATCTTTGATTTTGCCTATCTCCCATTGCCTATCGCCTATTGCCTGTATTTTAGGATATGTTTTATTCAAGGCGTTATATTTGCCGGCAGGCTTTTTAAAAGGCAGCCTCATTTTCTCCTCTAATTTTAAAGCATCGTATACAACAACAGCGCCTTCGTCTTCATAGACACTGACCAGGGCATATCTTCCATCTTTTGTAAATTCAATGTGCATGGCTTTCTTTCCCTTAGAAGGGAAGAGGGTTTTTACAACCTGCAGCGAAGTCTTATCTATAATCTGAATTGCATCGGTGTTTGTATCAACCCATATAAACGGCGTATTCTGATGCGTCCTTACAAAAAAACCGGCCCCGCTAAGATTAATCTCTTTAATTATCTTTCTATTGTTCAAATCCAGGATAGTTACAACAGGCCTTTTCAAATGGTTTATAGCGGCATAAAGCGCGCCCTTATCAACCCAGTATGTAGCGGAAGCAAGATGCGGCATGCCGTCTGTATCAAAGGCGCTTAAAATCTTTTTCTCCTTTAAATTATAAATATAAATCATGGTCCCTTTCCTTGAAGAGCCGATAATTATGTCCTCAAAGGGGCTTATAGATATATCTTCAAATGGCTCAGGCAGAGAGAGCCTTTCTATTTCAAAGCCCTTTGCGTAATTTATGAGCCATAGGTTTGGCATATCTCTAAAAGAGCACAAAAATCTTTGGTCAGAGAATAGGGTATATATGCCGCCAATCTTCCCTGATGTCTCCAAAACATAGCTTGCTTCTAATTTATCATTTAAAAATACAATATTGCTTGGCAGGTAGTTGGCTGCAGCAATCCATTTGTCATCGGCAGAAACGGCTATGTTTCTTGTATTTATGCCCGTTTTTACACTGTCGACTTTTTTGAATGTATAAAGGTCGTATTTGGTAATCGTCCCGTCTCTTGCCGGAACATAGACATAGCGAAACCCGTAAGAAAATTTAGGGCCGCCGTGAATCGCCCCCGCCTGAAACTTATCAAGCGTCTTGAAATTTTGGCCGTCCATAACAGTTACGCTTCTGGAGCTTTCAACAACCAATGTTATATTTTCGTAATCAATATTCGGTATCGGTTTTTTAGGCTCGGGGGCTGCAAAAACCTCCCTGCTTTTTGCAATATCGTCCATCCCCCATCGGACATTATTCAGAGGTAAAGTTATGTGCGAGATTATTTTGTCAACGTCCCCTTCTGTTAAGATATCTTTAAAAGGAGGCATCTGGGTTGCAGGCAGGCCGTCTTTTATAATCTTTGAAAGGTCTTCGTTTTTATATGTCTTCAGGGTTTCAGGTATTAAGGCAGGGGCCTTAAGTCCATATCTTTCGGCATGATGACAGGAAGCGCAGTGTTTCATATAAAGCGTCTTCCCATCATCAGCCGATACGGAACCGGCTATAAAGATTAGCAATGAAACAAGTACCTTCTTCATGGGGCCTCTTTTTGCTTGCGTCAAGAAAATCCCTGAGGGGAGGTTATGCCCTCAGGAACGAGATTAGGAATGTTTGACTACAGCCTGTTGCCGCAAAGGTAACCTAATTTTTTGCACACATCTTTAAAGCCCTTATGGCAGTTGGCGCATGTCTCAGGATTCAATGGATGCTTTGCCTCTTTTGATGCAATTGATTTGCCGTCTTTAATGGAAACCACATCATAAACAGGCTCGCCGTTTTTGTGGTCTGTTGTAAATGCCGCACCTATCTTCTTGAAAACCAGAACAGCAGTTTTGCCATCCGGATATTTGCTCCCCTTCTTCTTATAGATATCCACCGCCTTTGGATTGACATAACCCACATACCCGCCTGGTTTCACTCCGCAATAGGTATCCACCGTGGCCTGAAGTATATCATCTCCGCCTGCGCCAAGGACATTCACGCCGCAATCAGGGAATATATCCAGAGAGATGGTCTTTGTCCACTTGTCCCAGTAGTTTCCTGCTGCAAAACTATTACTTGTCGTAACTGCTAAAATCATTGCTCCTGCTAATACTGCTAATAATAGCTTTTTCATGTTTTCTCCTTTATTGTATTGTAAGGTTGAGGTTGAGGTTGAGGTTAAGGTTTTCTTAACCTCAAGCTCAGCCTGTTTTTCTCTGTTAATAAGTATCAGTCATTGTATTGTATACATTAAAGTGACCAGTCGGGGTTACAAGCCAGTCTGCCTTGATCCTTGTCTTTTCCTTTAGTGTCTTGTCATCATAGATTACAAGCTCGCCTACCTTGTCCCATACAGCTATCCATACTTCATCGCCTGCCTTGTTATATTCAAAATGAACCACCCTGCCGTGGTCAGCCACCTGCCAACACTGGGGTTTCTCATTGGGGCTGTCCTTACCAAAGGCGCAGACACTGGTGCGAATCTTTTCATCCGGATTCAATGTATGGTCAACCCACACATGTTTTGCCTTTGGATGGGTCTTCACAAACAGACTGCCGCCGCCGAGGGTTTCTATCTTTCTCACAACCTTCCATGCGTTTTTAGGATGCCCCTTTGGGTCGCTGCCCCATACGGCGACTAATCCTTCTCCCAGATGGGGTGTTGCACTAACTGGCCCAAATTCAGGGTCCGTCCAATTTGCGCCTCTGCCAGGATGGGGTTTGTTGCCTACCTCAAACTGGGCAACCTGTTTTTTCGTCTCGCTGTCAACAACCACCATCTTGTTTCTCATGTTGGCCGCCATCATGATATATCTCTTGCTGGCATCCCAGCCGCCGTCGTGCATGAATCGCTCTGTTTCTATCTGCGTTATCTTCAGGTTCTTTATATCAGTATAATCAATTGCCCATATATACCCTGACTCTTTAACATTTATTATCCATTCAGGGTCATGATGAGCGGAAATAATAGCCGCCACCCTCGGCTCCGGATGATATTCACCGGTATCATAAGTATATGACCTCGTGCTTACAACCTTCTTGGGCTCCAGCGTTTGCCCGTCAAGGATTACGAAATGCGGCGGCCAATAGCACCCTATGATAGCGAGCTTATCTTCAAAATTCCCCTTCTTCCCTTTATATTTGCTGCTATCTATGCTTCTTGCCTCAGTGCAGGTCTTTACCTCTGCCACCTTATCAGGCTTAGCCATCCATAAATCAATCATGGTTGCCTTGCCATCCCTGCCTATAGAGTAAAAATACCTGCCTGAAGCAGATGACCGCAAGATATGGACTGCAAAGCCAGTATCTACAATAGATATAACTTCTTTGCTATCTCCGTCAAGTATGGCCACCTTGCCAGCATCCCTCAAAACAACGCCAAAGAAGTTCTGCCAGTTTTTGTTGTGTTCCGGTTTCTTGGGCCTTTGAGCCTCAGGGACTATAAGCTTCCAGCTCTCCTTCATCTCTGCCAGCGAAAACTCAGGCGGGACAGGAGGAGCCTCCTGGAGGAATCTTGCAAGGATATCTATTTCCTCTTCAGATAGAATATTATTCCAGCTCGGCATTCCGCCGCCGGTTCCATTGGTAATGAATGCCTTGATTATGTTTGTATCGTAATTCTTCTGTTTTAGATTTACATCTGTAATGTTAGGTCCTGTAGCGCCCTTTCTAAGTGTTCCGTGGCAGCCGGCGCATCTATTGAAAAACAGGCCTTTTGCCTTCGCAAGCTCCTCAGGCGTCAAGTCAGGACTGGCATTGACCTTACAAGGAAACCCTATAGCCATAAGAATAGTTAGGGCTACTGGTAAAGCCATTCTTTCCATTGCAGAAACTGCATTTCTTTTAAATTGGACTAACATCTGCTTAACCTCCTTTTTTGTGGTTTGTTTCTGATACCTGTTCTCTTAATATTAAAGTAAACTCCCACCTCCTGCCCTAAAGGGCAGGGCCTTTCTGAGGAATCGATTTTCAATTGACCATCCACCCTCGGTTTTCAAACCGAGGCTTTCTGGGTATGGGAGTAAACCCTATTATTATTATTATCATTCACCTCCTTTTCTTTAACTCTCCCTTAAAAGTTTTTGGCTTATCTGATAGGCAAGAGGATTTTTTTCCAGAAGATATTTTATCCTCCACGCTGTTTTGTAAGTAACGTGCAGTTTATTTTTAATGTCCATAGCTGACGAACCCTTTGTCCAGAGTATAATGGCGTCAAACCATTTATGAAGAGACAATCTGCTGCCGTGAAATACAGTCATTGATGTATCAGAAAAGGTATACCTGCAATGAGAGCAGTAATATCGCTTGCGTTCAGGAAAGACCCTTATATGCCCTACCTTGATAACAGGCCCGCTCCTGCATTTAGGACATTTTACCCCTTCGGGCCAACGAATCATTCTTAAAAGTTCAACACACTGATTTTCAATAGAATCTCTTCCCATATCTTCATGAAGGGGATAACTATTTTGCTATCTTTACTATAACAAAGCACTGTCTTTTCTATAATAAAGCAATAACTATGCCATCCCCCTTATGAAGTAAAAATAGACTGAAGAGGCTGATTTTTCGTATAAAATAGTTTAAGTATCGTCGTGACACAACCATTAGAAGTGGCGTAAAATAGCCATTTCGGCGGTAATACGCCACCAATGAAAAAACCTAATTTTCTTCAGATTAGAAAATTGACCGTGCGATTGAGTATGAAAATGGGGCCGAAGTCCTCGATTTAAGCGGACCTGAAAAGAAGGATGTCAGCTTCAGTCTTACCAAGGATGCTAAGTGGACAATATGTCTCTCTGGACAGTGTGCTGAAAAAACAGGGAGTGAAGGGTTCAGCATGGTCAATGAATATGCAGCCTTTGAAGCGTATGTCATTACGCCCAAAGGCTGCAACATAATCCTATATCAATCAGGAAATTCAATAATAGACCTAAGGGTCAACCTCTGCTAATTGCCGTCAGCAAAAGCAAGGGCATTTATCCTTTTCTCTAAATATGACGACAATTGCCCTGCTGCGTTAACCCTTATCTTAGCAAGAACCCTCAAAGAAGCCGCTGGATCATAACCAGCGGCCTTCATAATCTTTAGACTATATTCATCAGCTTCCATCTCTTGACGCAAACTGTCAGGAAAATAAATATCTGTGGAAATACCTAATATCTCTGAACCGCTCTTATAATGTTTACTGACCATATGGGACAACTCATGGCCTATGATAAAGGCCATCTCCGCATCATCTTCAAAAAAATTCATAAGACCAGTAGTTATGACTATGTGACCCGCGGGATGAAGATATGCATCTATCTTACTCGAATCTTCCACACAAATCTTGATGCCGTACCCTGTGATGTTCGTCAAATTGTTTGCTATTGCCTGCAGTCTTGCAGTATCCATGCAATAAGCCGATTGGAATCCGAAAAAGATAGCTATGAATAAGCAGCACGATATTACAACTCTGCTGATACCCTTCTCTAAATATCCTAATACATTCTTCCTCATGCCTCTAATTATCCCGCAACAACTGTGACAAGCTATTCAGAATGCATGATTAAGTTCCAATTTCAAAAGCCAACAGACAAAAAGCCTAACCATTTCTGGCTCATAGGTTAAGCCTCATCTTTATATTTTCATGCTTTTCTGTATATTCAGGAGAGAGTTAAGAAGATTGGATTAGGTTGGCGTAGAAAGGCCAGATTTGGCGGCAGAACACCGCCAGTCTTTGGCAATACTTTGCTGACAGTATATTAAAAAGATAGGATTTTAAGCTTTGCTGCTACTGAGTGCTTGGGCAGGTTCTAATGCAATGCCATATTTTTCAACTTTATCCCTCAAGGTTTCTCTTTTCATCTTGAGTATCCTGGCAGCCTCGCTCTTATTCCAGCCAGCCTTTTCAAGGGCCAGTATAAGAAGCCTCTTTTCCATATCCGTAATCATTTCCTCAAATGAAGCAGCCTCTCTCATAATGTCTATCAGATGCCTGTCGCACATCTTTTCAGGCGATGCTATAAGAAAATCAGGCAGATCCTGAATTCTAACATCGTTTGATCTTGCAAGTGTCACAACCCTTTCTACTACATTTTCCAGTTCCCTAACATTACCAGGCCAATCGTAATCTATCAGCACCTTCATGGCTTCAGGGCAAAAGGCTTTCTTATCTCCTTTTGAGCAATATTTATTAAGAAGATGTCCAACAATAAACGGGATATCCTCTTTTCTGTCTCTTAACGAAGGAAGATTTATAGGAACTATGTTTAAACGATAGTATAAATCTTCCCTGAACTTGCCTTGATTTACCAGTTTCAGAAGGTCAATCTTCGTGGCGCATGTGATGCGAATATCTATTTTTATGGTCTTGACTCCGCCTACTCTCTCTATCTCTCTTTCTTGCAGAACTCTCAACAGTTTTGTCTGTATTGACAGAGGGATATCATCAATATCATCAAGAAAGATGCTGCCGCCGTTTGCCAGCTCAAATCTGCCTTTTCTTTCCTTAACAGCACCGGTAAAAGCGCCCCTCTCATGACCAAAGAGCTCGCTTTCCAGTAAAGTCTCGGTAAGGGCTACGCAGCTAAATTTTATAAATGGCTTATCCTTCCTTGGGCTGTTGTAATGGATGGCATTTGCAATAAGTTCCTTTCCTGTGCCGCTTTCTCCGATAATAAGCACTGTTGCGTCACACGGGGCAACGATCCCAATCAGCTCATAAATATCTTTCATCTTCTTGCTTTTCCCGACTATATTGCTGAAGCTGTATCTTTCTGTTATCTCCTGTTTAAGTTTTATATTTTCTTCAACAAGGAGACTGAGGTCTTTGAGTCTCTCAAGGATAAGGATTAACTCCTCAGACGAGAAAGGCTTTGTTATGTAGTCGTATGCGCCCAGCTTCATTGCCTTTATTGCCGTATCTACTGTTGCATATGCTGTCATTACAATAACAGCGATAGCTGGCTTTAAAGACTTTGCCTTCTCTAAAAAGTCCAGGCCGTTCATATGAGGAAGTCGTATGTCAGTAACGACAACATCAAATTCTTTCTCCTTAAAGATATTTAAGGCCTCAACAGGATTTTCAATGGCCAGGACGTCATAACCTTGCTTTATAAGTGCATCTGTCAGGGTTATTCTCTTTATCTTTTCATCCTCTACAATAAGCACCTTCACGCCGTTATACCTCCTTTTACCCTCTTGACCCTTAAATTCATGATGAAAATAATTAGTTCGTTAGGTCTAAGGGTGTTTATATACGGTGCGTTGCCTCCATAATATTTGATCTCTCCTGATCCTTAATAGCTACTGGTATGGTTATGCTAAAGATAGAGCCTATGCCTACTTCACTATAAACATTTATGGTTCCATGATGTTTTCTCACAATATCCAGACTGACAGGCAGACCAAGGCCAGTCCCTTCTCCTAATGGTTTGGTTGTATAAAACGGCTGGAATATATTGGCCAACTCCTCCTGCGGTATGCCGACACCCGTATCAATTATCTTTATATCCACAAAATTACCTATACCTCTCACCTCTATGGTAAGTCTGCCGCCTTTTGGCATAGCATCTATTGCATTAAGGATAATATTAAAGAAAACTTCCTGCAGTTGGTGCGGATCCCCCAGTATATGAGGAAGGTCGTCTTCAAACTCCGTATCAACGTGTATACCAGTCTTCTGAAGTTTATACTCAGCCATAATAATCGTCCTTTGCAGAATACTGGTTACATCAACCTTTTCTAATGTAGGCTCGTGCCTTTTTGCATAATCCAGAAGATTTCTGACTGCATTCTCAATATCGCATATTGCCTCGCCCATCAACTCAATATATTTCTTCTTCAGTTGAGTGTCTTCTGAATCCCTCTCGATGACCGCAAGACAGTTCTTGATGCCATCGAGAGGATTATTTATCTCATGGGCAAGTTCTGCTGACAGCCTTCCAATGGATGCAAGCTTTTCCGATTGTTCAACTTGGGTTTTCACATCTTGAAGATTTTTATATGCGCTCTCTAAATCCTTTTGCAGCGCATTTAATCTCAACTGGGTTTTTACAAGTTCATCCCTGTCGTACCTCTCCTTTTCGGCAATAAAACCGAGGAAACCTGCTATGATAAATATTACAGCTATTCTAAATAAAAGGTCTGTCCAATGCAGGATCCCCCACTGATCATACACTGCCACAAAATATACAAACGAAGCAACAGCAGCAAGGGCAACACCTCTGTAAAACCCATAATAGAATGAATGAAGTGCCACCAGCGGATAGATAACAAGAAAAACAATGCTGTTCAAGCCGCCTGACAGCTTTATGGATAGCCCTGTAAATATTAAATCCAAACTCAAGCATACAAGATATATGGTTTCTACTTTTTGGGGCCAGATTAGGATAAGTGCGTGGATAATGAGACTGTAAACAATAAAAATAAGGAATAGAGTCAGAAGCCATAGCTTAAGGGCAGCTGGATATGGATGGAATATAAGCCAGACCCCTCCCCCCGCCACAACAATGCCCCTCATGAGCATGAAGGCATAATCAACGATAGTCAATCCTTCCCTACTTCGCCCCGTAATCCTGCCCATCTGCAGAAGAGATGAAACTTTTGAGGTGTCCATCAGATTATCCTTGTTAAAAAATACTACTACATTTTCAGGAGTTTCTCAATAATTTATACTCAAGGCAAGAGGTGATAGGCTATGGGCCAGAGGTTTTCCTCTCAAGATTATCCTGTCCCATACCCCTGTGAGTATCAAGCAATAGCTCTCTATCACAGAGGTTGGCATCCTGAGTTCATGGGATGCATCAGATAAAAACTGTCTCTGTCTTAAAAGAAGGCTTGCTCTAATCGTTCCAGAGCAGTAGTTAAAATATATATTCTTATACGAATATGACTTGCTGTATTATTTTTTTGACAAATCAGGCTTGACCTGTTAAACTTTTCTCCTCATGGAGAATAGCAAAATGCCATTCTCAAAATAACAACACAAAGGAGAATCAGATGAAGATATTCTGGGCAGCAATTTTGGGCATTGCGCTTTTGACAGAGCAGGCAAGCGCCGCTGACAAAACAGCGCTCAAAAATGAAAAGGATAAGGTGAGCTACAGCATCGGTATGCAGATTGGAAGCAGTTTTAAAAATCAATCAATAGATGTTGATGCAGATGTGCTTATAAAGGGTATTAAAGACGCCATCTCCGGCGCTAAGCCTTTACTGAGCGAAAGGGAGGTTCAGGAAACCATGACAGCCTTTCAAAACGAAATGAAGGCAAAACAGGCCGAACGGATGAAGGTCATTGCTGAAAAAAACAAGAAAGAGGGAGAGACATTCCTCGCTGAGAATAAGAAAAAGGGAGGCGTTAAAAACACTGCCAGCGGCCTGCAGTATAAAATCGTGAAGGATGGCAACGGCAAAAAACCCACGGCAACAGATACTGTAACCGTGAATTATCGCGGCACATTGATTGACGGAACGGAATTTGACAGTTCCTATAAGCGCGGAGAGCCAGCAAGCTTTCCTGTAAATCAAGTTATTGCGGCTTGGACAGAGGCATTGCAGTTGATGAGCGTAGGTTCAAAATGGCAGTTGTTTATTTCTCCTAATCTCGCATACGGTGAACGGGGCATGGGGGCGCAAATCGGACCGAATGCAACCCTCGTATTCGAGGTTGAACTGCTTTCAATTAAGTAGAATTGAAATAACCCCCGCCACTTCTTTAGAGCGGCAGGGGTTATTTTTGGACAGCCTTATTCCCAATCTGCCTAAAGCCTTTTCAAAGAATAACACTTCCCATGGACAAGGGACGCGCATCTTAATGAATCCTTAATTATCTTGAAAGGTTGACATCAGATGAGGATTTAGTAGAATGCTTGCATGCCCCAGCATAACAAGAACAATTTCAACCAGTCTGCTCTTGTGAAACACCTCTTCCTCCCTCTATGGTTCGCCCTTTTAGTTTTGCCCTTTATGGGGGTAAAAGACGCTGTTCTTCTATCCCTTGCCGTTGCTGCAGGCAGAATGATATTCATTGGCTTTACAAAACTCAGTTGGACAACACGCATCAGAAAAGCGCTATTATCTGTTTACCAATCCCTCACAAAAAAGATAACAGTAAAAGGCCACAATATCTTATTTATCAATAGCGCTATTCTTGCGCTTCTCATTGCCCTGCCCCTTTTTCTCAATAACTACTATAGAGATGTTCTAACCCTAACAGGGCTTTATGCAGTTCTGTCCCTTGGTTTGAATATATCTGTTGGCTTAGCAGGACTTCTGGATTTGGGTTATATTGCATTTTATGCAATCGGCGCATATACATATGCGCTCCTATCAACAAAACTCGGCATCTCTTTCTGGCTTGCCTTGCCCATAGGCGGTCTCTTTGCATCAGGCATTGGCTTTATACTCGCCATAATCACCCTGAGACTTCGCGGCGACTATCTGGCCATCGTAACACTCGCCTTTATTCAGATAGTGCATCTTATCTTGAATAACTGGGACAGCCTCACGGGTGGACCAAATGGAATCCTCGGCATAGCACGGCCGTCCATCACATCCTTCAAATTCAGTCAGCCAATCCACTTTTATTATCTCGTTCTATGTATTGCGGTTTTAACCACAATTGTAATAAACCGCCTTAATCATTCCAGGGTAGGCAGGGCATGGATTGCCAT
Source organism: Deltaproteobacteria bacterium (assembly GCA_016195725.1). Taxonomy (GTDB): domain Bacteria; phylum Desulfobacterota; class GWC2-55-46; order UBA9637; family UBA9637; genus UBA10170. The sequence continues at coordinate 46,109 of JACPZB010000018.1, forward strand.
GCGGGAAGATGAGATTGCAGCAGAGGCCATGGGCATAGATACGACAAAGATGAAATGCCTCGCCTTTTCCCTCGGTGCATTTTGGGCGGGTATTGCAGGCGTTTTCTTTGCAGGCAAATTCGCCTTTGTATCACCTGAAAGTTTTACATTCTTTGAGTCGATCTTTGTTTTGGCAATGGTTGTGCTTGGCGGCATGGGAAGCATCCCTGGCGCAATCACCGGCGCCGTAATCCTGATTATCCTCCCGGAAATATTGAGAGGCTTTGCAACATACAGGATGCTTATCTTTGGCGCTGCGCTGGTTGCTATGATGGTCTTCAGGCCGCAGGGGCTTATAGGAAGCCCAAGGCGAAAGATTGAGCTTCATCCAGAAGATGAAAAAAATTATCTTCAGGAGATGCAGTCGTTATATGAGGTGGAGAAACAATAATATTGCATTTTTTCAGACCTCTCCAACGGTTCACCCCCCTCCCGTCCCCCATCAAGGGGGGAGAGAAAAATGCGTCAACCCTCCATAAACCACCACACCTTTACCCTGCACACCCATACATCGGTGTGAAGGTTTACAGGCATGGCTTTTCCTCATCTTGACATTATCCAATAACTTTGCTAATCATGTGCGCATGGCCCTCAAGTTTGGAAAGGACAAGAAATATTTTATCCCCCTGCTATTATTTGTTGTAATAATTATCGCACTGACTATATTCGGAGACCGAGGACTTGTCCGAGTTTACAAACTTTCTAAGGAGAGAGATTCCATAAAAAATTACAATGAGAAAATTCAGGCTGAGAATAGTTCAATGAGAAATGAGATTGAGCGATTAAAAGCAGATGATAAATATATAGAGATGATAGCCAGAAAAGAGCTGGGAATGATAGGTAAAAATGAAGTAGTTTACCACTTTAAAAAGTAGGCATCCCAATAAGAAAAATTGCAGAACCTTGCCACATTCGGCATTCATTTGATGCATAAGTTTTCTTTTTCAACTTTGAGCTTTGACATTTAAATTTCATCTTCCTGCAGAAACTTTTCTATCACATTTGCAATAGTCGGCTTCCCCATGTCTTCTATTTCGTAATTTATCCGCATAGCAGGTTTATTAATCTTTATTATCCTTGCCAGGTCCACAGGTGTTGCAATAAGCACTAAATCACAGGGTGTGTTATTTATAGCATCCTCCAAATCTTTTATCTGGCGGCTTGCATAGCCCATAGCAGGAATGAGATTTTTGATGTTAGGATATAAAGCAAGCGTGTTCTTTATGCTGCCGACCGCATATGGCCGAGGATCAACTATTTCTTTAGCATGATGCTTCTCTGCAGCCACAATGCCGGCACCATAAGTCATTCCGCCATGCGTGAGGGTTGGGCCGTCTTCCACGACCAACACCCTTCTGCCTTCAATCAAATTCCCATCCCCTACCCTTATGGCTGAGGCGGCGCATAGAACGACAGCCCCTGGATTTGTCTCTTTTATATTTTTCATAATCACATCCACATCTGAGCTTTTGGCTGTATCCATCTTGTTTATGATTAATACATCCGCCCTTCTCAAATTTGTCTCGCCGGGATAATATAAAAGTTCATGGCCCGGTCTGTGCGGATCAAGAACAACAATCTCCAAATCTGGCTTTATGAAAGGCAAATCATTATTGCCGCCATCCCACACTATAATATCAGCCTCTTTTTCAGCCTCTTTTAAAATATCAGCATAATCCACCCCTGCATAGACAGCAATGCCCGCATCCAGCAGCGGCTCAAATTCCTCTCTTTCTTCTATAGTACAGTCGAATTTTATTAAATCTTCCTGCGCGGCAAACCGCTGGATTCTCTGCTTGATAAAATCTCCGTAAGGCATTGGGTGGCGGATGGCTACAGGCTTTTTACCTTTCTCTATAAGAATTTTACAGACAAGTTTTGTCACACCGCTTTTCCCGCAGCCTGTCCTTACAGCGCATACAGATATGACAGGCTTATTTGCCTTAAGCATGGTCTTTTCTGCGCCAAGAAGGACGAAGTTAGCCCCCATGCCTGTCACAAGAGACGCCCTGTGCATTACATATTCATGAGACACATCGCTGTAGGAAAAGACCGCCCCATCAATCTTATATTCTTTTATGAGCGGTATAAGCTTTTCTTCCGGATAGATGGGGATGCCATTTGGATACAAAACCCCTGCAAGCTCGTTTGGGTACGTCCTGTTTTGAATAAATGGTATCTGGGTTGCTGTAAATGCAACAACCTCATATTGAGGATTATCCCTGAAGCAGAGATTGAAATTATGGAAATCCCTGCCGGCGGCACCCATGATGATTATCCGTTTTTTCATAATTGACTTAAGCATATACACGATGGATGTAAAAAGCAAGCGGCTCATTATCCTTTACCATTGACAAATTATGGATTTTGCTTCAGCAAAACACTAAGCTGCCTTATCACAGACAAATTAGATAATTTATCAAGGGTTTATTGCAAATTATTCCGTATTGCGTTAAATTATAATTTATGGTCAGGCTTGAAGAAATTATAGACAAGGTATCTTCATACAATCCCGCAGCAGATACTGAGCTTATAAAAAAGGCATATATATTTTCTGCTAAGGTTCATCAGGGGCAGATGCGCCTATCAGGAGAACCGTATCTGAGCCACATTATAGAAGTGGCCCATATCCTTACCAATATGCAGATGGATGTGGTAACAGTTGCCGCAGGCATCCTTCACGATACGGTGGAGGATACTTTAACAACCATAGATAAGATTAAAGAATTATTTGGAGATGAGGTCGCAGCGCTGGTAGACGGAGTTACAAAGATAGGAAAGATAAGTTTTGAGAGTAAAGGCGCATCAGGAGAGGAACAGGAGGCAGAGAACTTCCGTAAAATGATAATTGCAATGGCTCAGGATATCAGGGTTATTATGATAAAACTTGCTGACAGGCTGCACAATATGCGGACCCTTTCCGCCCTTAGTCCTGAAAAAAGAGTAAAGATAGCCCAGGAGACTATGGATATATATGCACCGATTGCAAACCGTCTTGGTATCGGATGGATAAAGACAGAGTTGGAGGATATTTCTTTCTATTATCTAAAATCTGAAGCCTATAAAGAATTAGAAGAACGGCTTGCCACAGAAAAAGAAGAAAGAGAGAAGTATGTCTACGAGGTTAAGAGAATCATAGAAAAAAGGCTTGCTGAATATAACTTAAAGGTTGAGGTTGCCGGCAGGCCAAAGCACCTTTACAGCATATACACGAAGATGCTGAAGGACGGGCTTTCCTTTGAGCACATCTACGATGTCCTTGCATTCAGAGTTATAGTTGACACAGTTAAAGAATGCTATGAAGCCCTTGGTATTATCCACTCTACATGGAAACCAATCCCCGGGAGATTTAAAGACTACATTGCCATACCGAAACCCAACATGTATCAATCCCTGCATACGAGCGTCATAGGGCCCTATGGTGAGAGGATGGAAATACAGATAAGAACGCAGGAGATGCATAAGATTGCAGAAGAAGGTATCGCTGCCCATTGGAGATACAAGGAAGGCAAGGCAATGCCTGAAAAAGATGACAAGAGATTTGCATGGCTCAGGCAGATGATGGAGTGGCAGAAGGATATGCGCGATGCGCGGGAGTTCATGGATACCATGAAGATGGACCTCTTCTCAGAAGAGGTGTTTGTCTTTACGCCGAAGGGCGCTGTAAAGGATCTGCCAAAAGGCGCAACGGCTGTGGACTTTGCATATGCCGTTCATACCGATGTGGGGAACAGATGTTCTGCTGCGCGCGTTAATGGAAGGCTTGTGCCGCTGAAATATCAGCTCAAAAATGGCGATACCGTGGAGGTAATAACCTCGCCCAACCATACCCCGAGCAAAGACTGGCTCAAATTCGTAGTTACATCCAGGGCCAGGGCAAAGATAAGGCAGTGGGTGAAGACAGAAGAGCGGGAAAAGAGCATAGCCCTCGGCAAGGAGATATGTGATAAGGATTTTAAAAAGCACAATGTTGATTTTTATAAACTTCTAAAATCAGGCGAACTGGACAAGATTGCAAGGGAAGGGTTGGACCTTTCTTCTATTGACGATGCCCTTGCCGGTATAGGTTACGGCAAGTTGTCTGCCCATCAGCTTTTAGGCAAACTACTTCCGCCAGAGAAAATTCAGGAAGTATCTGCATTTAAAAAAGTTCTGCAGAAGTTTACCCCCGATAGATTCAATCGGGGGCTTAGAAAGGCCCCTCGCGAAGCTGTGCTTGTAAAAGGGGTAGATGATGTTATGATAAGATTTGCCAGGTGTTGCAACCCATTGCAGGGCGATGAGATCGTGGGATACATAAGCAGAGGCAGAGGCGTTGTGGTTCATTTAAAGGGATGCCCAAGTATACGAGACAGCGATCCTGAGCGCTTGATAGATGTTGCATGGGAAAAGGGATTAAAGACAACCAGGCCCGCAAAGCTAAAAATAATATGCCATGATGAAAAAGGGCTTTTGGTTAATATGAGCAGTGTCATTACAGGACAGGAGGCCAATATTATAAACGCTACCATTACAACCACGCCTGATAAAAAGGCAATATGTATATTTGAGATAGAGGTAAACAGCCTTGATCATCTTACGACTATCATCAACGGCCTTAAAAAGGTAAAAAGGGTTATAAAGGTGGAGAGGATTAAAGGATAAAATTGAATTTACGAATTACGATTTTCGATTTTTGAATTCAATTCTTAAATCGTAAATCGGCAATCGACAATCGAGGAAGGAGGTTTCTATGACGAGTATAATCGGTTTTGTATTTTTGGCCCTTATTGCAGGCATTATTTATGCCATAGTTGGGAAGAAGTTTGGCGGTGGAACCGCAGGGCCGAGGGTTTTGACAGGGTTTATTATCGCAGGGCTTTTAATAGGCATAGGAACGAGATTGTTTGTCATTATAGATGCAGGCACAGTTGGTGTAGTAGATTTCTGGGGGAAGGTTTCTCCTACGCCGCTTGAGGCAGGGGTGAATATGAGAAACCCCTTGGCGGATATTCACTCCTTCTCCATCAAGACTATGGAGCTTAAAGAAGATGTTGATACACCTTCAAAGGAAGGGCTTATCACGCACCTGGAGGTTTCTCTATGGTATAAAGTCATCCCTGACAAGACGCCTGAAATATACAGAACCATTGGCGTAGCATATGAGGATATCATTCTGAAGCCGCTTATAAGAAGTGTGCTTCGGTCTGTTACCGCTGAATATGAGGCAAAGGCGCTTTATACTGCAGGTAGAGAGGCGATAGGCGCTGAGATACTTAAGGTGGCAGAGCCGGTGGCAAGGGAAAAGGGCATGGCTATTGATAAGGTGCTTTTACGGGCAGTAAAACTGCCTCAACTCGTAGCAGAGGCCATAGAAAGAAAGCTCCAGGCTGAACAGCAGTCAGAGCAGATGAAATTTGTTCTGGATAAGGAAAGACAGGAGGCAGACAGAAAAAGGATTGAGGCGCAAGGTATTGCGGATTTTCAGAAGATTGTAACGCAAGGCATTACACCGAGCCTTTTAGACTGGAAGGGAATTGAGGCAACGGAAAAATTGGCTGCAAGCCCGAATACAAAGGTTGTGATAATCGGAAATCCAAAGAACGGACTGCCTCTTATATTGGAAGGTCAAAAATAAAAAAGATGAAATTGCTCTTAATCCTTCCAAAAAATGAGCGCAGTTACTGGGGTGGCGTATCCAAAAGTGGCAAGGCGGGTTTTGTGCGCCTGAACCTTCCAACCATAGCGGCGCTCACGCCTGAAGACTGGGACGTGGAGGTACACGACGCAAGAGTCAAGCCTGTTGATTATAATGCAAAGGTTGATTTGGTCGGCGTAACAGGGTTCACGGCAGAGATGCCCGGCGCCTATGAGATAGCGGATAATTTCAGGAAAAAGGGCGTAAAGGTTGTGATGGGCGGTGTTCATGTCTCCGCCATGCCGGATGAGGCATTGCGACATGCGGATGCGGTTGTAATCGGCGAGGCGGAGTTAGTCTGGCACAACCTATTGGACGATTTTAAAAAAGGCGCTCTGAAACCGAAATACAAGGCCGACAAGCTGCATGACATGAAAAATATGGTCATCCCAAAGAGAGACCTCCTTGACAGAAAGATGTATTCCGGTTTCAACACGCTTCAGGCAACCCGCGGCTGTCCGTTTAACTGCGATTACTGCGCGGTTACCGCATTCTTTGGCCATGAATTCCGGGTAAGGCCCATTGACGAGGTGATTGAAGAAATAAACGGATTTGACACAAAAGATTTTTTCTTTATGGATGACAACATAGTGGGCAGGCCGAAATATGCAAAGGAGCTTTTTAAACGGCTCATACCGCTCAAGGTTGCATGGGGAAGCCAGGCGTCCATCACCATGGCAAAGGACTCTGAACTGTTGGAACTCTATGCAAAGAGCGGCGGCAAATATGCATTTATCGGCCTTGAGAGCCTTTCGCAGAAAAGCCTTGAAAATCTGCACAAGGGCTGGAACTCGGCAAAAGA
>JACPZB010000072.1 GCA_016195725.1 Deltaproteobacteria bacterium
AAGAGTTTGAATTCCTCAAAATCGGTGAGTATTACAAAATAGACCTCTTTGGTGTTCCACGCATAGGTTTTTGCCTGTAAGATGTGATTGACATTATCCAGCGCAACAGAGGGCGGCTTTGCCTCAATAAAGAATTTGGTTGCGCCGTTTATGCGGAAGTTGTAGTCGGGTCTGCCAGTGGTTTCGCCTTTTTCAAGGATGACCTCCCTGTCAAAGGGTGAAAGGCTTTTTTTGTTCTCGATGTCCCAGCCGAGGGCTTCAAACATGGGATTGATGAAGTCCTGCCTGACCTGCGCCTCAAGGTAATTTTTGGAAAGGTAGTGGTGCTTGTCCTTTTCGAATTTACTGACTAAGGAGTGTAGGTTTTCTCGGAATATATTTATATCAGACATTGGCAGAGATTGAAGTAGCTGCTCAATTTATTAGGCATACATAAGAATCAGTGCGAATACGGTTCACTCCTCAAAATAGTAAATGCCCGGTAAACCTGTTCCAGCAAAACCAATCTTGCCAAATCGTGCGGAAAAGTCATGGGAGAAAGGGAAAGGATTAAATCAGAACCCTCTAAAATTGAGGGATGGAGGCCATAAGCGCCGCCCACAATGAAGATTATTCGTCTTTTCCCGCTGGATGAAAGTTTATTGATAAACTCGGCAAATTTGCCTGATGAATATTGTATCCCCCTGTCTCCGAGGGCTATTACAAAATCACCCTGTTTAACATTTTCCAGAATCCTTTTTGCCTCTTTCTCCAGGATATTCAGGATTTGTATGGCGGGGGGAGCGGCTTCTTCCTTGATTTCTACAATCTCCACGGGCGAATATCTTTTTATCCGCTTTACATATTCCGCTGCGCCGGTCTTGATATACCCTTTCTTTATCTTGCCGACAGTGATGAGGACAATCTTCATTTCGTTTCTGTGCGCGGCGCCTCGGGCCAAAGTCCTTCAAGATTGTAAAACTCTCTCACCGGTTCAAGAAAGATATGCGCAATCACATCGCCGTAATCTATGAGCGCCCAGTGTCCCTCCCGTATGCCCTCCGTGCTTAAAGGCCGCACCTTCTTTTTTTTAAGCCCATCCTCTATAGAATTGGCAATGGCCTGAACCTGTCTATCGGATGGGGCGCTGCATACTAAGAGATAATCAGCTATTGACGACAGCTTGCTTATATTCAGGATAATAACCCTTTCTGCCTTTTTATCCAGGGCAAGTTTGGCTGCCTTTAAGACCTTATCTTTTGACTCCAGTTTAAAACCTCCCTAAGAGCTTGTTGAAAAACTCACTTTTGGGTTATTGCGAGCAGGTCTCTCACCTGTCATTGCGAACCGAAGGTGAAGCAATCTCGTATTTACTGGGATTGCTTCGTCGCTCCGCTCCTCGCAATGACAGTAATAAGACACTTTTTTAACAGCCTGCTAACAATATAACTTGTTTTTTGCTATATACTCCTCTACCTCTTTTGGCAGGACATACCGTGTTGATTTGCCTTCTTTTACCATCTTTCTTATCCCCGACGCTGATATGCCGAAGAGCGTGGTTTGCATGTATGCTACAAATTTGCCATCTTCATTGGAGTAAACGGCTTTGTCTGCATCATACCAGAACCTCCTTGCCAGTTCAACAGGAAGAACCTCTCCGATCTTTTTTACCGGATAACCTGGCCGGGGAATTACAATAAAGCTGGTAAGCCTGAATAGTTCCTCATATTCGCACCATGTGGTTATATCATTAAACGAATCTGTGCCCACAATAAAACTAAAATCTGTTTTCGGATATTTTTCACGAAGCTCTTTTAGGGTTACAATAGAATAAGACCTGCCGCCACGTTTAATTTCCATATTAGACGCCTCAAAAAAAGGATTATCCTTTATTGCAAGCTGAAGCATCTTAAGCCTGTGTTCGGGAGATATGAGAGAGCCGTTATCTTTATGCGGCGGGTGATAGGTGGGTATAAAAAGCACCTTGTCAAGGGCAAATGCTTCTCTTACCTCTTCAGCAATCCTTAAGTGTCCGACGTGAATAGGATTAAATGTTCCACCCATGATGGCTATGCGCATTGTCAAAAACCTCTGGCTGAATAGCAGCAAAAAATCTATACTATAAAGCAGGCGCTGTCAATACAAAGTTTATAGCACACATACCTTCTTTATCAAACACCTCTCACATTTTTCTAAATCTTTTCGTTTTGTGCAGTGTTCAAGTATGCCGAGCCTGCAGAGCGCAAAATCATATTTAACTGGGTCTTCTGGATCAAGCTTTTTGAGATTCTCTGTGATCTCCTCTGCCATCTTCCAATCAGGGCCTTTCTTTGTGGTGAGGCCTATATTTTTAGATATGCGGGCAACATGGGTGTCCAGAGGGGTTATGAGTTTACTGGGATGTATATCTTTCAAAATGCCAAAATCCAGATTATCTCCGCTTCTCACCATCCATCTCAAATAAAGATTTAGCCTTTTGCATGGGCTTCCATCCTTTGGGGACGGAAAGAAAAACCTCACCCCGGCATTCATGGGAAGATTCTTTCTGCCATAAATGGCGGATGAATCCAACGATAAAACCCTTTCAGCAAAGCTTATAAGCGCATTCTTTATATTTATATCCTTCGGGTTATAACCTTTCAAGAAAAATTTCCCGATGGAGCCGCTCTCTTCAATCATCTGCTGCGCAAAATAGATGAGACAGGCAATGTCCGCGCCATTATTGAATCTATGGACAAAGCCGTCAAAGATTTTTGCATCCCTTTTTGGATTAAAATTTATAATAAACCGGTATGGCTGATTTTTCATTCTTTCCATCACATTTCCTATGCTCGCAAGAATCCTCTCTACCTGGCCGTATGCAAGGGAAGATGCAATAATGCCTGCAGCCTCCTGATCTTCCGGTCTTTTAAATTTGTGGACAAATTCAAGCGGGTCGGGTGAGAGGAATTTGAGGTCAAAGGTGCGGTAGAGTCTATTAAGGTAGGTTTTTAAACTTTTCATGCATATTTATTACGAGGCTTGGTATGTAATCTTAAATTCACCTATCTCTATAACATCGCCGCTTTTCAGGTGATGCTCCTGTATCTTTGCTCCATTAACCTTAGTGGTTTTACCGCCTTTATGCACCAGCACAAACTCGCCTCCCTTTCCTCTCAGGATGCTTGCATGATGCTCTGCCACACCACCACCTTCAAGTTTTATCTCCGTCTCCTCTCCGCTGCCTATGGTCGTTACCGTAAACTTAAGGGAAAATTCTTTGCCATCCTCAAGCACCAGTGTAGATACGCCGGGTTTACTTGCTTTTATTTGAGATGGGTCAACATACATGGTCTTTTCTGCAGATGCTGCTTCTTTAGCAGCAGACAATGGAGCTTTAAACACGAGGATATGCTTCAGTATCTGTATCTGGTCGCCGTCTTTCAGTTCTCTGCTTGCTATCTTCTCGCCATTCATAAATGTTCCATTTGAGCTTCCCTTATCTTCAATAAAGAATTTGCCGCTTTTCTCCACTATTACGGCATGATGTCTTGAAACCCCGGGATTTTCCAGCAATATATCGCTGCCGGCGCCCCTGCCAATTGTAGTCTCAGTCTTTGTAATTGCATATTTGTTGACAATCTTATCCGCAAGCATGAGGATTATTTCAGCGCCTTTTACTGACGCTGAGGCGCCCGGCTTTTTAAAGTAATAAGCTATTAAACTCTTCGGCAATTCATCCTTCTGAGGAATTGCATCGGAGGCAGAGGTCATGTGTATGTCATCAAAAACTTCTATAGACGGCACACAAGTTTTTTCACCAAAGATATAGAGGAGGAGTCCGTCCTTTGGCTGTTCCTGCGCATATTTGCCATCCGGCAGATAGTTAAATGACGGTCTTCCTTTCAGACAAATGGAAAAACCCATCTTATCACCGCATTTTGTGGCAATTATACTGTCAGCACCTTTTGCAGCAAGGTCAAGAAGCACCTTTTCCATATCAATCATATCTGCTGTAAACTTCTGTATGGGCCTCTTTTTGAAATAAACCAGTATGCTTAAGAGTAATTTCTTTTCAACCTTGTAGAATGTAAGGTCTGCTGTGCCAATCTGTGAATATGTATCAAAGAATTCATGAATATCAAGAAATGACAACTCCCCTTTTTCTATTCTGCCGGATGCATACGGCCTTCCACCGACTACAAACAGGTGTACCATGTCATCCTTTTCTGAGATAGTAAAATAGCCGTCTTTTGTTGCCGAGATTATATCGTAAAATACGGCATCGAATTTTTGTATGCTGCAGTTTTTCTCTTCAAGTAATTTTGCGGCAGCAGGGAATATGAGTATCATGGGTTCTCCTTCGCCTCATGAGAAAGACTCTCTGAGAAAAGTCAGAGACAATTATACCTTCATTCTCCTAACTAAGGCTTTCTAACGGGGCTTATTTAAAGTACAATATATGTTTGCCTATGGTTATCCAGTCGTTCGGCCTTAAGACGGCCTCTGTTATCTTCTTTCCATTTACAAATGTCCCATTCGTGCTGTGCAGGTCAGTTACAGTCAACGAATCTTCGTTATTATCTATTTTCGCATGATGACCTGAAACAGCCATATTGTCAATGCATATATCGTTATCCTCTTTTCTCCCAATGCTTAAAGAGGGTTTATCAAGATTATATTCCTTTATAAGAACGCCCTGAAATTTAAGCATAAGTTTTGGCATAGTGGAAAGACTGTGACCATGGTCACGCACCACAGATACGGCATTACGAAAATTTAACTAAAACAACCGTTATATTATCATCTCCGCCATTAAAATTAGCAAGGCCTATAAGCTCTTCGCATGTATTATCCAGATTGTTGCCGTCCCGCACAATAATATCCAGAATATCATTGTTTTCTACAAGCGATGTCAGACCGTCAGAACAGATAAGTATCAAATCACCCCTCACTATCTCTTCATCCCTCGTATCAACCTCCACAACTCCTTTTGTTCCAACAGCCCTTGTGATAACATTTTTATATGCTGATTTCTTTGCCGCTTCTTCTGTTATAAGTCCCATTGCAAGTTGCATACCCACGACAGAATGGTCTTGAGAAAGTTGCTCAATGCGGTTGTTTCTAATCCTGTATACCCTGCTGTCTCCTACATTTGCCGATACAAAACTGCCGTTGCAAACCAAAATGCCGGCAATGGTTGTGCCCATACCTTTCATTCCATGCCCTTTTTCTGCCATCTCAAATACAGCCTTATTTGCGAGCTGTATTGCCCTTGCAAATATCTCCGAGTTCGGCGGCCCCTTTTTAAGCCAGTTTATAAGGCTCATTTTTACCACCTCAACTGTTGTCTGACTCGCTATCTCTCCTCCTGCATGACCGCCCATGCCGTCAGCAACGAGGAAAAGGCCAATATCTTCCGCTACGCAGAAGCTGTCCTCATTGAGCCTCCGTTTTCTGCCTACATCTGTCTTTGCTGAAAATTTTATGTTCATATATAACCTCTAGCCTCTTGCCCATTGCCTGCCTTTCATCCAATCTTCGCCAGACATACCCGTATCGCATCTGCAAACTCTTTGCCTGTCTGAAAACGTTGTTCTGGTTTTTTTGCCAAAGCCTTATCTGCCAGTATTTGTAATATGGGTGGAAGGTCTGGTTTATGTTCTTTCAACGGTGAAGGCGCTGCGTTTGTAATCTGATACATGATAGTTGTTATTGAATCGCCGGCAAATGGCTTCTCGCCGGTGAGGAGCTCATAAAGGATTACACCAAGAGAAAACAGGTCGCTTCTGCCGTCAACCTTTTTCCCCGCCAACTGTTCAGGGGACATATAACTGGGTGTGCCCATGATTACCCCTGTCTTTGTATGGGATGATGACTGAATTCTCGCTATGCCAAAATCAGTCAACTTTATCTCGCCTTTAGCAAGCATCATGATATTTGCAGGCTTAATATCCCGATGCACTATGCCATTTTTGTGCGCATAATCAAGGGCCTCGCAAAGCTGTCCAACTATCTTTAACGCTGTTTTCGGCGGTAGGAGGCTTGTCTTTTTGCACCATGCCTCAAGGGTCTTGCCGCTTAAAAACTCCATAGCAATATACGCCAGGTCAGATTCTTCACCCACATCGTATATCGTCACAATGTTTGGATGCGTAAGTTTTCCTGCGCTCTCTGCCTCTCTAAAGAAGCGGTCTTTCACTGACTGAATAGCATCTGCATCAACCTCGTCAAAATGCACGGTCTTTATTGCAACCTCTCTCTTCATGGCGGGATCAACACCTTTGTAAACAACACCCATGGCGCCTCTGCCAAGCTCTTCTACTATCTCGTATCTGCCGATAGTAGGCTTTTCCATTCCTTCTATAACAACGGTGCCGCCTGCAGATGCTTTCTGGCCCTGCCATATGCCTGTAGTTGCCACTGAGCCGAGTTTTTTAATACGGTCCGCAATATCCTTATAATTCTTGTCTATCTTTGCTATATGCTCATATATAGAAATTGCCTTTGCAGCCATCCTTTTTCTTTCAAATTCAAGACCAAGGTTGTAAAGCACGGCCTTTATCTCATCATTTACAACCGAAATGGCCTTGAACTTCTCAAATGCAAGGTCAAGCATGCCTTTACCCTGAAAGGTGAGCCCAAGAAGCTTATTTGCCTCGTCGCTTTCTTCCTCTACAGCCTCTTTCTGCCTTTCAACAGTCAGGTATCTCCTTGAGGTAATGGCAATATAATTAAAAACGAGAATGAGCGTCGGATAGGTAAGATTAAGCCATAAACCGTATTGTGCGTATGTAAATATGACAGCCGCTCCATATGCAGCAACAAGCCCTCCGCCGATATACGCGCCCATCTTTGCGCCGAGCCGCGGCAGCAGAAATGCAGTCAAAAGCCCAAACAAAAAAGTTGTGCCAAAGCCGAAAATATCCGCCCAAATGGGTTTGCTTATAAAATCCCTGTTCAGTATATTTGAGATTACGGTCGCCTGACGCTCTATTCCGGGAAATACCGGGGCAATCGGCGTTGCCTCTATGTCTGCTATGCCTAATCCAGTGGAACCGATGAGAACGGTCTTATTTTTAAATGCCCTGGGGTCTATCTTGTCATTCAGGACATCATAGAAAGAGTAATTGGGAAATGTCCTGCCTGGACCGTAATAATTGATGAGCATCTGCATATCAAGGGTTGCAGGCACTGTCCTGCCCTTCAGCAGCAATTCTCCCTCAGGAGAAATCCTGATCTCCTCTTTTTTCAGACCCATAAAGTTGGCTGCTACAGCCAAAGGAAAGGATGGATAAAATTTATCGGCATAATTTACTACAGCCAAATCATATCTGGAGACACCGTCTGTATCAGGAAATCTGTTTATATGGCCCAGGTCTGCGGCTGACCTGCTTAAGAGCGCTATAGGTGTTATTATCATGGAGGCTGTCGGCGCTGATATTTGATTGCCAGGGATTGCTGCCTTTGCAGTTATATCAGCCTCCTCTCCTGTTTCTGCTGTTTTTTCCATGCCTGAACTGAATTCAAAGGCAATAGGCAGGACTACATTATGGGCTGCCTCAATGGCTAAGGCCAGTTTTTCGTCCCTATTAAGCTCTTTTTTTATCCTTTCTATCTCGCCGAGAAATTCCTCGCCGCCCTTGGTCTTTGCAAGACCAAATTCAAAAAGTTTCTTTTTCAGCGTATCAATAGCACTAAGACCGCTGGCCTCCTCTGGCTCAGAAAAGATGATATTCAATCCTATAACCTTTGCCCCTGCCTGTGAAACCTTTTTTATGACCTCTGCTATCCTTGTCCTCGGCCACGGCCACCTGCCAAGTTTTGCAATAGATTCATCGTCTATGGCAACTATGGCTATTTCACTGAAAGGTTTTGCCGGCGGGAAAAGCCTCATCCTCAGGTCATAGCTCTTCAATTCAATGGTTTCAAGAAACCCTGTCTTGGTGTAGAAAAATATACAGAATAGTATCGTTATGACGAGACCAATGACCCACTCGGATGTCTTTTTGGAAGGTTTCATAAAGATTAAGGTTGAGATTAAGGTCAAGGTTAAGAATTTCCTCAACCTTAACCTCAGACTCAACCTTTTCCTTTTACATAGTGCCTGTATGTATCACAGGGGGCATGGTTTTGCAACTGCTTTATAGCAGACATATCTTAACAACTTGGCAAATAATTATGATAATACTTAAAGACAGCCGAAGGGCAACAGCCTACATCCCTTGTCAACCTGCAAAACATGTGTTAGCATTTCTTCATGCAGGTCATCACCTCCCACATAAACGCAGACTTTGACACGCTTGCATCCATGCTGGCTGCAAAGAAGCTCTATCCTGATGCTGTCCTTACCTTTCCCGGTTCGCTGGAAAAAAATTTGAGGGATTTTTTTGAAAAGTCTTCATTCCGTCTCTTTGAAGTGGAGAAGATAAAAAATATCGACATGGATGAGATTGAAAGGATTATCCTCGTTGATATACGACAGGCCGCGAGGATTGGCAAGTTTGCAGAGATTATCAACAGGCCAGGCCTTGACATCCATATCTACGACCACCATCCAAAATCTTCGGACGACATCCACGGTTCAGTGGAGGTAACACATACTTATGGCGCTACGACCACCATCCTGACACACATCATTAAAGAAAAAGGCATTGAGCTTACGCCTGAAGAGGCCACTGTTCTCATGCTCGGCATATATGAAGACACAGGGTCTTTGGCCTTTTCATCTACAACGGTAAAGGATTATGAGGCGGCGGCATTTTTGCTTTCCAAAGGCGCAAATCTTAATATAGTGTCGGACTTGATTACCAAAGAGCTTACCGCAGAGCAGGTCTCTCTTTTAAATGATCTTTTGCAGTCAGCAACGACCTATTCTATTGATGGCATTGATGTGGTGATCGTAGAGGCCGCTGCTGATAAATACATGGGAGACCTGGCAGTTCTCGTGCACCGGCTCAAGGATATTGAAAATATCAACTGCCTCTTTGCCCTGGTGAGCATGGAGAGCAGGGTTCACCTGATTGCGCGGAGCAGGTTTAAAGAGGTGAATGCAGGCGAGATTGCGCAGGCGCTGGGCGGCGGCGGCCATCCAACGGCTGCATCCGCCACGTTAAAGGATATTACGCTCATTCAGGCAAAGGAAAAACTTATTGCAGTTTTAAAAGATAAGATTATACCAAAAAGATTTGCAAGGGATATGATGTCCAGCCCCCCTATAACCCTTTCCGAACATGCCTCTATCAATGATGCAAAAGTCACGTTGCTCAGATACGGCATAAATGCGATACCAGTGGTTTGCGGCGAAAAGGTTTTAGGCATTATCACAAGACAGGTAGTTGAAAAGGCTGTATATCATGGCTTAAAGGATGTTTCTGTAAAGGAATATATGACGCCTGAATTTGAGATAGTTTCCCCTTCCGCCTCTGTAGCAGAGGTTCAAGAGGCAATTATAGGACATCATCAGAGGCTTCTCCCTGTGGTAGACAAAGGAAAGATTGCAGGCATTATAACCCGTACAGACCTCTTGCGGCTCCTCCATGAAGAGCTTAAGATAGAACCATACTCCGCTGAAGAGGCGCCTCTCACAAAACACAAAGCCGTTACGAGGCTCATGGAGGAGCAGCTGCCTGAAAAGGTGGTTGCTATTTTAAGAGATGCAGGGAAGGTTGCCGATGAACTTGGCTGCAGGGCGTACGTTGTTGGCGGTTTTGTGCGAGACCTGATTCTGCGATACGAGAATCTGGATGTTGACATGGTTATAGAAGGCGAAGGCATTGCATTTGCCAACGCCTTTGCAAAGAGATTTGGATGCAGGGTAAAAAGCCATGAGAGATTCGGGACCGCGGTTATTGTTTTTCCCGACAGATTCAAGATCGATGTGGCAACTGCGCGTCTTGAGTATTACGAAAAACCGGGGGCATTGCCAACAGTTGAATTGTCTTCCTTAAAGCTTGATTTATACAGAAGGGATTTCACCATCAACACCCTTGCCGCAGTGTTGAATCCCAGAAATTTTGGGGAACTGATTGATTTCTTTGGCGCCCAGAGGGATATCAAGGAAAAAGCCATAAGGGTTTTGCACAACTTGAGCTTTGTTGAAGACCCGACCAGGCTCTTAAGGGCCATCAGGTTTGAGCAGCGATACGGTTTTACCATGGCCAAGCATACGCAGAGCCTTATAAAAAATGCGGTCAAATTAAATCTGCTGCAAAGGATAAGCGGCGAGAGGTTTTTGAATGAATTAAAGGCCATTTTTGAAGAGGAAAACTTTTTAAGCGCCGTGAATCGCATAAAAGAATTTAACCTTGTAAAGTATATTCATCCTGCTATAAATCTTAATGAGGAAGAGATGGCCATTTTAGAAAGGGCAAGGGATGTTCTGACATGGTATAAACTGTTGTATATGGAAGATAAGATAGAAGATTGGCTTGTATTATTTCTTGCCATCAGCGACCAACTTAAAGACGATGAAATATTAGAGGTTGGGAAAAGGCTATCTATTATAGGCAAATATAGAATGAATGTGTTAATAGCCAGGGCTGATGCAAGAAAGGCATTAAATATGCTGCAGCTGAAGCTTACCCCTGTAAGCTTTAAACAGGGAAAGATTTTAAAGAATAGCGATGTTTATAAGATGCTAAAGCCCCTTCCCATAGAAAACATTTTGCATATAATGGCAAAGACGGTATCCAGCAACACAAAAAAGGCGATATCAAATTATATAACGCATTTAAAGGCATGCAAACCCCTCCTCCATGGCGATGACCTTAAAAGGTTGGGTGTGCCAGAAGGTCCTCTGTACAGCGAAATTCTCAGTCTCCTGCTCGAAAAAAGGCTGGACGAAAAGATAAAGACAAAGGCGGATGAGGAAAAGATGGTGAAAGAGATACTGTCACAGAATCAAAAAGTCAGAGTGTCAAAATAAGAAACTTTGGCTTTCTGACACTGAAAATCGGAGGGATAAATGCAGGGAAACGATGTTATGAAGATAATCAAGGCATCTCTGGGAAAAGAGCTCTGTATTGATCTTGTAAAACATCCTGTGCACATCAAGATGGAAAATAATGCCATTCTGATGGAAGGTGTGGTTGAGCGAATAGCCCATAAAAAAAGGGCACTTCTCATTACAATGTCCATCCCAGGAATATCAGGGGTTATTGACCGATTAAGGGTAAGGCCTGCAAAGGAGATGGGCGACAAGGAAATAAAAAACCATATCCATGATGCCTTTGCTGAAGAACCGACTCTCAATAATATTCCCATAGAGGTAGAGGTCAATAATGGCGTTGTTGACATAGAAGGGACTGTTTCCTCACTAAGTCACAAGCGGCTTGCGGGAGTTCTCGCGTGGTGGGTGCCAGGAAGTACAGATGTTATAAACAGCCTTGAGGTAGTGCCGCCTGAAGAGGATTCAGATGATGAAATAACGGATGCAGTCATGCTTGCGTTGGAAAAAGACAAATTAGTGAATCACAGCAGCATAAAAGTTACAACCCAAAATTATGTAGTAACCCTTACTGGCATTGCGCACAGCGAGCCAGAAAAAAATGCCGCTGAAGATGATGCATGGTATATTTGGGGGGTAAATGAGGTGGTAAACAGGTTAAAGGTGGTAAGATGACTATCAAACGCAATCTTTGGCCAAATACTGTGTCAAAGCTGCCTGTCCAAATACTCACATACCTGACTACGTATGCTCCGTCTTGTCCAGTTAGCTTTTCCTTGTCTTTGCCTCAAATCTTACGTTTGACCCGAAAAATAAAAACCAAATGCATTTTTCGGGTAAAGGTTTACGGCTTTACAGCCCGCTTGCTAAACTTTTTGGGAGGGATGAAAATGTGGTAAGGGAAAAGGTGGCAAAGGAACAATACAGCGTGTCATAATAATAGCTGAGGAAATGGTGGAGCGGAGCGGGATCGAACCGCCGACCTTCACGTTGCGAACGTGACGCTCTCCCAACTGAGCTACCGCCCCATTAAAGGCAGGCACAAGGCGAGGGGGCACGAGGCGATAGGTAAAAACCTATAGTCTATAGCCCATTGCCCACAGCCTATGTCCTCAAGTACTCTCTTATTCCCTCCTCAAACCTTACAGGCTTAATGCCAAAAACCGATTCCAGGGCATTATTATCAGTTATATTATCTTCTTCAAGCATTAAGATCTGGTCTCGTGTGATCGGTGGTTTTGGCAGGATGTTTTCTGCAATGGCTGCCCCCGGCCTCATAAGGAACATGGGCACATGAATCTTTAATCTCTTTTTTCCCATTACCCCGCATATTGTGTCTATTATCTGATCAAAAGTGAGTTTTTCGGCGCCTCCTATCTCATAGACCTTATTTATATGCTGTGCATCTTGCACTGCCATTGTCATTGTCCTAACAAGGTCCTTTACATAGAGAGGCTGCATCTTGTTCTGGCCATTGCCTGGGATCATGATAAACGGTGAAATCTTGATAATCTGGGCAAAGAGGTTGACGAATTTATCTTCTTTGCCAAATAAAACAGACGGTCTGAATATGGTGTATTCAAGGCCTGAGTTTCTTATTATTTCTTCTGCCTCCCATTTTGTTTTGTGATATTCGCTCCGTGCATTCTCTCTTGTGCCGAGGGCGCTGATATGGACGAACCGCTTTACCCCTTTTTCCTTACAGGCCTCCACCATATTTCTTGTGCCTTGTATGTGGATGAATTGAAATGTTGCTTGACCAGTTTCTGCCAATATGCCGACAAGATGGACCGCCATTGTTATTTTGCCATCATTTAGGGCATTTAATATGGAGTTTTTATCAGTTACATCTCCCTTTATCAGCTCCACCCCAGGTTGCCTTATAGCTTCTGCTTTGAAAAGGTTTCTGACAAGGCATCTTACCTGAACCCCATGCTTAAGCATCTCCCTCAGCAACTTGCCGCCAACAAAGCCAGTTGCACCGCTAAGGAGTATCATTTTCTAAGTATATCCTTTATTGTGGTTTTTAATTCTTTAAGATCAGATGACTTTACCACATAGGCATCAGACGCCCATGTGCCGAATTCCTGTTTGTAGTGGTGATAGGCCGTGCTCAGAATCACAGGAAGATTCTTCCATCTTTCTTTTATCCTTCTTAGCGCTTCTATGCCATCCATCCCCGGCATCTTTATATCAAGGACGATAAGATCAAATTTATCCTTCTCCAACTTTGCAAGGGCCTCTTCCCCTGATGCTGCCACATGCACATTCAACCCTGCATCTTCTAATTCTTCCTTATATAAAAGCCTTATTCCTTCTTCATCATCCACAACCAGTATCTTTTCTTTCATAACACCCTCCGTAAGAACAGATATGAGAGAAAGACAGAAATGAGAGAGGAAGAAAATCTTTCTAATTTCCTCATTTCTTGCTTGATTATCAGGATGCCTCTAATATTCTTCCTTCTTTGCCGGCAAGAGGCAATTTTATGATAAAGGTTACTCCAACGCCTATATTATTATTTACCTCTATAATTCCCTTATGATTCGTTATAATAGAATGTGTTATGGCAAGACCAAGGCCGGTGCCTGTTTCTTTCGTAGTATAAAATGGATTAAAGATATTGCTCATTATCTTTGGGTCAATACCGCCGCCTGTATCATGAATCTCTGCTACTATCCAATTACCCTCCTGATAGGTTTGTATGGTAAGCCTCCCACCTTTTTCCATTGCCTGGATGGCATTGGTCATCAGGTTATTAAAAACCAAGTTCAAATGCTGACGGTCAACATCTATTTTAGGCACATTGAGAGACAGTTCTTTTATAACAGTAATTTCATTTTTTTTGAAATCGTCTTCAAAAAATGCAATGGTCTCTTCTATAATGCTGTTGATATCTTCCGAGGAGAAGGCATATCCTTCTTCTTTTGAAAAGTGGACTATCCCATCCATCAATTTTTCAAGCTTTGCAACTTCTTTTACAATCCTGTCAACATAACTCATATAAGGAGAATCAAGACTCATTTGATGAGAAAGTCTCTTGGCAAACCCCCCTATGGACACGAGGGGATTTTTTATTTCATGGGCGAGCGATGCCGCCATTTCTCCAAGGGCAAGCAGCTTTTCTGCATTGACGAGCCTATACTGCATATCCTTCATTTTTGTATTTATATCCCGCAGATTGACAATACACTGGTAATTTTTGATGGCTGTCGCAAGCTGAAGTGTTATTACGCCAAGAAGCCTCTTCTGCTTAATGGATATAGTCTTTTTTTCTTTATTTTTAAGATAAAGAACACCATGGAACCAGTCATCCTTTATTGGATAACAGACTATAGTATTAAAGCCATTTGTTCCTTTGTCAAGCCCCCCCTGCCATAATTCTTTGGCTGATTTAGATTGAGTCGCGAATATAGGTTTTCCATTCTTAATGGCCAGGCCAGGCAGACCCTCATCTTCTCTATACTCTTCCTGACAGCCGCGTTTGCTTCCGACTGCCACCGCAAGCGTTAGAACTTTTTTGTCTTGGTCTAACAGATATATGGCGCACTGGTCAAAGGCAAAAGAGTGGATAAGGAGATAAGCGACATCTTTTAGCCTTTTCTCAAGGGCCTCAGTAGAATCTGTCAGTTCTATAACTTTGGAAAGGATATCGTAGCCCATAAACAAGGTTGAGAAATAGAAGTCTTAAAACACAAGTATAGACCAGAAATGTACATTGTGCAACTTGAAGCTCGCATCGTGTATCTTAAATCTTAACTTCTCTTAAGAATTTCGCCGCTTCTTCTGGCGGGGTTGGATTTATATAAAACCCTGAGCCCCATTCAAAACCTGCAACCTTCATAAGGGTGGGCATGATCTCAAAGTGCCAATGGTAGTGTTGACTGTCTCCGTCTTTTAAAGGAGATGTGTGCAGTATAAAGTTATAGGGAGGAGAGTTCAAAACCTTGTCCATCCTTTTTAAGGTATTGGAAAAAAGTTTAGATAGATTTTCGTAGTGATGTTTCTGGGCATTCTCAAAGGCTGATTCGTGCTTCTTGGGCAGCACCCATATTTCGAAGGGGGCTTTGGGGGCATAAGGAGTTACGGAGATAAAGTCTTGGTTTTCAGCTACTATCCGAACCCCCTGCATTATCTCCTGGCGGATAATATCGCAGAATATGCATCTTTCCTTATAATTATAGTACTCGAGGGAGCCGTCCAGCTCTTCTGCAACCCTCTTGGGAATAATTGGCATAGCTATCAGCTGGGAATGGGTATGCTCAAGCGAGGCGCCTGCAGCCTCGCCATGATTTTTAAATATAAGGATATAACGAAACCTTGGATCTTTTTTAAGGTCTATAATTCTATCTCTGTATGCCCACAACACATCCTCAAACTGTTTTTCTGATACGCTGGACAAACCATCTTTGTGATTGATGGACTCAATTATCACCTCATGGGCGCCGATGCCGTTCATTTTATCATAGACGCCGTCGCCTTCTCTATTAAGGTCTCCTTCTATGCGGAGGGCAGGGTACTTATTCGGAACTACCCGCAGATTCCAGCCTGGTGTATTTGGTTTAGAACCATCAGGCCTGTAGGACAATATTTCCTGAGGGGTTTTATCTTCACTTCCGGGGCAGAAAGGGCAAAAGCCATCTTTGGTAGGCGGGTGCTGAACCATGAATTCAGAAGGTCGCTTGCCCCGCTCTGTTGAGATGATTACCCATCTTCCAATTATAGGGTCTTTCCTAAATTCGGGCATATATCCCTCTTTAGCCTATCTTTCTCTGTTTTTCCTGAGCCTCTTTTTCCTCTTTGCATTTTATGCAAAAAGTCGTAACAGGCCTTACCTCAAGTCTCTTATCCGATATTTCTTCTCCGCATATCTCGCAGATTCCATAAGCCCCGTTATCTATCTTCTTTAATGCCTCCCGCACCTTTGCTATCAGTTTCCGCTCCCTATCTTTGACTCTCAATAAGAAATTTCTCTCCGTCTCATGAGACGCCCTGTCAGTAGGGTCGGGAAATGTTTCTTCCTTGGAGCTGCTCATCACTGTTACGGTCTTTCCCGCCTCCGCAAGAAGCTCTCCAAGCCTTGCATTCAGGAGATTTCTGAAAAATTCTAATCTTTGTTTTTCCATAACTGAAAATTATACCCAAAATAGAAAATGGTGTAAATATAAAAACAGGCAATAGGCGATGGGCAATGGGCGATAGGAAAAATCCTCAACCCATAGCCTATTGCCTATGGCCTGTTCTTACAAATGTTCCGCTCTTCCCGCCTGTCTTTTTTATAAGCCTTATATTGGAGATGGTCATCCCTTTATCCATAGCCTTGCACATATCATATATGGTCAGGGCAGCGGCTGAAACTGCTGTCAATGCCTCCATCTCCACGCCTGTCTGACCGGAAACTTTTACAGTCGCCGTTATATCAATGCAGCTTTTCCTCTGTATTGGTTCAAATGCTATATCTACAGAGGTTATGTTTAAGGGATGACATAAAGGAATTATATCAGCAACCCTCTTTGCCGCCATAATGCCGGCAATCCTTGCAACACCAAGGGCATCGCCTTTTTGAACGGTATTGGCCTGAACTGCCTTAAATGTTGCGCACCGCATAAAAATGCTCCCCTTTGCAACCGCCTCTCTCGTTGTTATTCCCTTGGCAGTTACATCAACCATCCTTGCCTTGCCGTATTTATCTATGTGGGTAAGTTTTGGCATATAAAAATATAACTCAAAACTCAAAAGTCAAATGTCAAAGCTACAACCGTTCGGCTGAGCTCACGCCGAAGCCTTAAAACTCAAAACTTTTTAAATCAGTTTTTAGGCTTTGCATTTTAGTTTTAAGTTTTGGTGCGTAAGCTCAATCTTTATCTACTTTGAGTTTTGAGTTAATTTATTTCCACTATCTTCCCGTTTTTGACCTCAAGCATAAAAAGATTCTTTACAGCCTCTCTATCCTTTCCAAAGGTTATATCGCCTGTTGCGCCGTGAAAGTCTCTCAAATTTGCAAGGCTGTTTCGTATACCCTGCTTTTTTTCTCTTTCTATTATCATGGCCTCTATTACCATTTTCACTGCATCATAGGCCTGTGCCGAAAGTATCTCTGGTTCTGCCCCATAGAGGTTTTTAAAATTATTGACAAAATGCAAGGTTGCCTCTCTTTTGCTGGCCGGGGAAAAACCATCTGCAAACACTGCCCCTTCAACATATTTGTTTGCTAATTCAATAAGCTTTGGAGAATTCCATCCATTGGATCCGAGGAGTTTGATATCCTTGACATTATAATATGCAAGATGAGGGGCTATGAGGCCGATGGTATCAAAGTAGCCGGGTATATACAGGGCATCTACTGCCACAGCTGCTTCAAATGTTTGCATCTTTCTGCGGCCTTCCTTTTTTTCAGTTTCTTTTATTTTAAATAGCTTTACTATCTCCTTTCCAAAATATGTCTGGCCTTCTTTATACTGCTCATCAGCAACTATTTCCCCCTTGCTTTTTTTAACCTCATCTTTAAAAAGGTTGGCAAGCTCTATGCCGTAGGGGCTGTTTGGATAGAGAACTGCAAACTTCTTGCATTTTAATTTATCTATCGCATAATTTGCAACAGTCCGTGCCTGCTCCAGCGGCGACAGAAAGTTTCTAAATATATAATCTCCGGCATTGGTAAGGCCTGGTTTTTGAGATAAGGCAATCATGGGTATCTTTAATTTCTGCGCCTTTTGGGCAGCACCCATCGCTGTTATACTTAAAAGCGGACCTATGATAGCGGCAACCCCTTCATCTGCGCTCAGTTCTTCTACAGCCTTTTCTGTTGCGAGAGGGTCGTCTTTGGTATCCTTGACAATTATTTCAAGATTAACATCTTTGTTTTCTGAAGATGAGGATTCAAAGATGTCTGCCGCAAGCAATATCCCCTTGAGCGCCTGTTCGCCAAATTGAGCATATTTCCCGCTTAAAGGCAGGATAACCCCCAAATGAACAGAAGACGGAGCATCGGCCGGAGGCGGTAACGATGCTTCTTCTGAAAAGGCTGTTTGAAGAGATAGAATATAAAAGATAGAGGAGATAATGCAGAATATAGAATAATACAGAATGGCGCAGACGAAAGGCTGAAGGCTGTATGCTGAAGGCATCAAGGTTCTCTCTTCAGCCTTCAGCCTTAAGCCTATAGCCTTGTTTTTAAACCCCGTACTTTTCATTCAAAATTTCCTTTACCTTTTCTAAAAAGTTTTTCTTTATCGGGTTTGTTTCTTCTCCGCTTATTTTTGCAAACTCTTCTAAAAGCTCTTTCTGCCGGACGGTAAGTTTTGTTGGCGTCTCAATCTTTATGATTACGTTCTGGTCTCCCCTTTGGCCTGTATGGAGGGAAGCTATACCTTTGCCCTTAAGCCTGAATATCTTTCCGGACTGGGTGCCGGTAGGGATCTTCAGTTTTACATTTCCTTCAAGGGTCGGGACATCTATATCTGCGCCGAGGGCTGCTTGAGGAAAGCTTATCGGCACCTCGCAAACTATATCGTCATTTTGTCTCTGAAATATGGGGTGAGATTTGACGCTTATGATTATATAAAGGTCTCCGGAATGCCCGCCATGAACTCCTGATTCCCCTTCGCCAGAAAGCCTTAGCCTTGTGTCAGTTTCAACGCCTGCCGGCACTTTTACGCTGAGGCTCTGCATGGTATTGATGCGGCCTGCGCCGTTACACTCCCTGCAAGGCTCTTTGACTATTGTTCCTTCGCCCTTGCAGCGGGAACAGGGCCGGGATATGCTGAAAAAACCTTGTTGATAAGTAACCTGCCCCCTTCCATTGCAGGTTGTACATGGAACAGGAGATGTGCCTTGCTTTGCCCCGCTTCCCTGGCATTCCTGGCATTTTGCTGTCTTTGGCAGTTTTATCTTTTTTTCCGTTCCAAAGGCCGCCTCTTCAAAGGCAATGTCTAAATCATATCTTAAGTCTGCGCCGCGTTGACCCTTGGCGCGCCTCCTGCTTGCGCCAAAGAAATCGCCAAATACCTCGCCAAACAAATCCTGAAAATCGGCCCCAAATCCACCCCCTTGTCCAAAGTTAGAGGCGGTTCCGGCCTCAGCATAACCAAACCTGTCATACTGCGCCCTTTTATCCGGGTTTTTTAAAATCTCATAGGCGGCATTGATCTCCTTAAAATGCTCCTCAGTGCTTTTGTCGCCAGGGTTTTTATCAGGATGGTATTTATGGGCAAGCCGTCTATATGCCTTTTTTATTTCTTCATCAGAGGCATTTCTATCAATGTCCAATATTTCGTAATAATCTCTTTTTGCCATAAAATTAAATACAGACTACGAGTGTCATAAGCTGCAGGTTTTTAACTTTTAGACTTGTAGGCTGTTTTACCTTATAACCTTTCTGTCAATTTTGCTGAGGCCTGTAATAACCTGTCTGTTGCGGCCTTTATAACTTCCGGGTTTGACCCTTCTATTGCCTTTTTCAAGATATTTAAAGCATCTTTTACAATCTTCTTGTCAGCTTCAGAAAGCTTGCTTTCCATTTCTGCCAAAAGCCTTGCAGTAGTATAAATCATGCTGTGGGCAGTATTTCTGCTGTCAATAAGCTCTTTTCGTTTTTTATCCTCTTCCTGATGGCTTTCTGCATCGTGTACTATTTTTTCTATCTCATCCTGGCTCAAACCGGATGAAGCTTTAATATTTATGGACTGCTCCTTGCCGCTGCCCAGGTCTTTTGCAGAGACATGCAGAATGCCGTTGGCATCTATATCAAAGGTTACCTCTATCTGTGGAAATCCCATAGGCTGAGGCGGAATATCAACCAACTCAAATCTTCCAAGGGACTTATTGTCCCGAGCCATCTCCCTTTCACCCTGAAGTATGTGGATGGACACCATTGTCTGATTGTCCGAGGCGGTAGAGAGAATCTGGCTCTTTCTTGTAGGTATTGTTGTATTTCTCGATATCAATTTTGTAAATACCCCTCCTCTGGTTTCAAGGCCTATGGAAAGGGGTGTAACATCAAGGAGGATGACATCCTTTACCTCCCCCCTAAGCACACCGCCTTGTATTGCAGCGCCGACAGCAACAACCTCATCAGGATTTACTCCTTTGTTTGGCGACCTTAAGAATATATCTTCAACCTTCTTTTGCACCCGGGGCATCCTTGTCATTCCGCCCACAAGGAGCACCTCGTCTATATCCTTTGAGTCAAGTCCTGCGTCAGACAAGGCGATGTGACAGGGCATTACAAGCCTCTCAATGAGGTCGTCCGCCATTTTTTCCAACTGGCTTCTGGTTATCTTTTTCCTAAGATGTTTCGGGCCTGCGCTGTCGGCAGATATGAAAGGGAGGTGTATCTCTGTTTCCAGGACCGACGACAATTCGCATTTCGCCTTTTCCGACGCCTCTTTGAGCCTCTGGAGCGCCATCTTGTCCTGCGTTAAATCAATGCCGTTCTCTTTTAAAAACTCCTCTACAAGAAAATCCGTTATCCGCTGGTCAAAATCCTCTCCGCCTAAAAATGTATCGCCGTTTGTTGATTTAACCTCAAAAACGCCTTCATTCAATTCAAGTATTGATATGTCGAATGTTCCTCCGCCCAGGTCAAATACCGCAATCTTTTCATTCTTGTTTTTGTCAAGGCCATAGGCGAGGGCTGCTGCGGTAGGTTCATTGATAATCCTTAAGACATTCAGGCCTGCTATCTGTCCGG
>JACPZB010000073.1 GCA_016195725.1 Deltaproteobacteria bacterium
CAGAGTTGGTAATTTATAAATCTTTTCTCTCTTACTAATCAATACTGTAGATTGTTATTTTTGTATCTAAAAAGAAACCTGTCCTTTAGGACAGGTTTCTTAATATATTGAGTATCCACAGGATCTATATGTCGCTATTTTTAGCTACCGTAAAGGGAACCTTTGCCGCCGCTATTGTCACCCTGCCGAGCTTTTGTTTTTTTATCCATATCTTTCTTGTCCCCGCTGATTTCAATGCCGCCGGTTCGCACACGCCGCCCACGCCCACCTTTCCCATGACAAATTTTGAAAAGCCTGACGGCAGCGGCATATCTGCCAGCTCATCCTTTGAATAGAAGGAAATCGGCAAATTATATTTTCCGGCAAATTTCAAAAGCCCTGTTTCATTTTTCTTGACATCAATGGACGCAAGATTTCTTACCGATAATGGGGACACATCCCATTTTTTTAATACTGAGAAGTATGCGCTCTCCACTTCTTTCAATGCCACGCCCCTGTCGCAGCCGATGCCTACTGCCAAATCCTTTGGCCGCAAGAGGATGCGGGATGTGGGATGTGGGGTGTGGGGTAAAATATTATTTGCTATAATAACAAACACGTCCGTTTTGTTATGCTTGATTTGAAAAATGGATTTGTAGAATTTAAAACCCGCTCCCCACTCCCTACTCCCTGCCTCCTTTTTAATCGCCTTCAACCTTTTCGCATCATCAACAACAAACGCCACTGGTCTGCCATTCACAATGGCTGAATTCACTATCTTAATTTTCTTAAAATCTTCAATTGCCAGATTAAACCTTTCTGCAATATCCTCTATGCACGGCAGATTGTTCACATCCGTTGCAGTTGTAATAACAGGTTTTGCGCCGATTATCTTTGCGATATCTTTCGCCAGATTATTTGCGCCGCCGAGATGGCCGGAGAGGAGGCTGATAACGTATTTGCCTTTCTCATCCAAGACAACAACTGCAGGGTCTTCTGCCTTATTCTTTAATAGGGGGGCAATGGTACGCACGACAATACCTGTGGCCATTATGAAAATAAGGCCGTCATATTTTTTAAAGGCATACCGGACATGCTTCTTAAAATTCTTGGGATTGGTAAAAAGGTCGACGTCAATCCTCTGCGAAAAATTTCGGGCAAGCTGTATGCCGTTTTTTGTAAGGGCAAATATGGCAAGGTTCATTTTATCTTCTCAATCTTTTTAACAATCTCCACAACCCTGTCAACGGAAAATAAAAACAGCTTTTTCCCCTTTTCCCGTGTCGCCTTTACCGGATTCCCCCACACGCCGCCCTTCCAGTATTTGACCTTGTCGCGCACCAGAAACGGCTTGGGCAGTTTCGGATACTCCTCCTTTGCCCTGCCCTTTACAAGATGGGGCGCAAGATACAAAAGCCTTGATGTCTCTATCTCGCCTGCATGGCCGTCGTCTTTTGTTTCAACAAACTTGTCGCTCTCTTTCCTTATCATGTCATATTCGGATATCACGGCAATTTTAACATCATCAATTTCATCTATCAGTTCTTCGCCAACCTCTCTCAAGGCTGACATATGGATATTTCCTGCATGGCCTGAAATCAGGATAAAATTCCGCAACCCCTTGTGGTATGCGGATTTGATGATATCCCGCGTCAACATCCGCAGAGTGTTTGCCGATACGCCGATGCTTCCGGCATGGTTTCTTGTGGATGTCAAAACCCCGTAATGAATCGGCGGCGCAACAAAAACACTCACCCGTTTCGCAGCCTCTTTCACCACCTCGTAAACCTGCATGGTATCAGTGGATAATGGAAGATGACTTCCATGCTCTTCAACAGTGCCGAACGGGATAATCAAGGTTTTTGTCTTTTTCAACCCCTTTTTAAAATCAGACATGGTGATATTTTCAAAAAGCATTTAAATACCTCCAAGTTTTCTACCTAATCTTGCATTTCTATAAGCATGCTCAAAATTCCTATCGTAGAGTTTTGACCTTCGCTTCTTGACCCTTGGCCCTTGACCTAATGTTTTTCCCACAATTATCATGGCCTGTCTTTTTATCCCTGCCTTCTTGACCTTTTGGGCAATATTCTTCAATGCCCCTCTGACAATTCTTTCGTCCTCCCATGTTGCCCTGTAAACGACAGCAAGAGGAGTATCTGCTGGATAGCCTTGGCAGAGTTCCTCAACAACCTTTTCAATCATACCAATACTTAAAAAGACGCACATAGTTGCATTGTATTTTGCAAGCTCAGATAGCCTCTCTTTTTCAGGCATACGGGTGCGGCCCTCAAGCCTGGTAAATATAACAGTCTGGGTTATTTCCGGCAGAGTAAGCTCTTTTTTCAATGCCGCGGCTGAGGCAAATGCAGAGCTTACGCCAGGAATAATCTCATAAGGAATATTCCCATTCTCAAGAATTTCTATCTGCTCCTGCAATGCGCTGTACAGGGTTGGGTCTCCTGTATGAAGTCTTACAACCTTTTTACCTGACCGCGCTGCCTTGACTATAATTTTCATAATCTCTTGCAACGTCATTGAGGCAGAATTATAAATTGTCGCATCCTGTTTTGCATACTGCAAGACCTTTTCCTTCACAAGAGAGCCAGCATAGATAATTACATCTGCCCCCTCCAAAAACCTCTTGCCTTTTACTGTAATGAGTTCAGGGTCCCCAGGCCCTGCACCAATGAAAAATACAGGCTGCGCTCTTTTCTTATTCTTATTCTTATTCATTTTTTACAATCACCATTGAAAAATAATCCAGATTTTGACTCTTCAGACTATTCAAATCCTTAATCACCCTCTCCTCTGGCCAACCTGCCCTGGATACGAAGACTGCTTTATCCTTCAAAGCAAGTTCCTCAAGAACGGTTAGCACCTTCTCTATAACGCTGCTCACCTTCATCAATACAACTGTGTCAAACCTCTTGACAATTTCCTTCAAATCTTCTTGTCCATAGGTAGCTGGAATCACAGCAAGCTTTTCATCTGCCTCTGCTAAAGGTAGAAGTGCAACGCCTGCCGCAGCATTTATTGAAGAAACGCCAGGAATAATCTGCACCTTAACCCCTGGTATAGCATCTATAATAAACGGAATAAGGTAACTAAAGGTACTGTACCACAGCGGGTCGCCGAGGGTAATGCATGCTACATCCTTCCCTTGTTTCAGCCTTTCAGAAAGAAGGATAGTAACTTCCTTGCGGGCCTTTGCTAAAATTTCTCTATCCTTTGTCATAGGCAGGATCAACTCTACAATCTCCTTGTCTTTCAAATCCACAACTTTCTCAACTATAGATAATGCCCTGCTCCCCGCCTCTTCCTTTGACTTCGGCACTGCAATAATATCAGTCTGTTTCAATATCCTAAGAGCCTTTAATGTCAGAAGCTCAGGGTCTCCTGGACCGATGCCTACGCCATAAAGAATACCAGTTCGGAGTTTTGAGTCCGGAGTTCGGAGTATAGAACCAGTCATGGCTTTTCTCCGACTATAATAAAAACCGGATTGTATGCATTGAAAAGGTGCAGACCAGCAACATCCTTTGCCTTTGCAATGTTTACAGAGACAGTTTCGGTATTCCAATCAACTTTGTTAAAAAAATCTGCCGCTGTCTTTAATGTCTCAAGGGTTATGGCATTCACAATTATGCTCCCTCCACATCTCATTTTTTTTGAACAAACCGTAAGAATCCTGCTTATATCCTCACCGCCGCCGCCGATAAATACAGCATCAGGGGTTGGCAGTTTTTTCAAGCCATCCGGCGCGTTTTTATGGATAATTTCAATGTTGGCAACCTTAAATTTTTTCTTGTTTTTCTCAATATGCTTTATCCGCGCCGCATCTTTTTCAACAGCAAAAACTTTTCCCTCATTTGCCAGCATCGCCGCCTCTATGGACAAAGAACCTGAACCAGCGCCAATGTCCCAGACAATGCTGTCTTGTTTCAGTTTTAATTTGGACAGGCTGATGACCCTAATCTCTTCTTTAGTTATCATGCCTCTTGAATAACTAAATTCCGAATCAGGAATGCCCAAGGAATACCAGGAGATTTCTTGACCCTTGACCCTTGACCCTTGACACCTGATTAAAATCATTACATTCAATGGCAAAAATTTCTTTCTTACTATCTGAAAAAGAGTCCCTTGCGTAATGTTTTCTTTAGCAGTTCCCAAATCTTCACATACATACGCCTTATAATCCTTTATGCCTCTCTCAAGCAACACCTTTGCAATCTGTGAAGGGGTATTTTCAGGGTCTGTAAATATGCCAATCTTATTAAACCTGCTTATCTCAGCAATAATATTTTCTCTCTGACTTTTGACTCCTGACTTCTGATTCCGCAGGCTAAAGCCTGTGGCTACCCTTCCATGGAGGCTCAAAAATCTGGCATCATTCCAGTTTTCCTTTATTCTGGCAAATGCCTCTTGCATTGTGCTGACATTTGGAATAATCTTTACAGCCTTTTTGCCAAATTTCTTTATCAGAAAATCGGCAATGCCGAAAAAGTTCGGATCGCCGGAGGCGAGAACGACTATATTTTTTTTTGACCCTTGACCCTTGACCTTTGACCCTTCTTGAATACGCTTTGCAACCTCGTCAAGGTTTGAGCCTATAACAACCTTTCTTCCTTGAAATTCAGGGAAGCAGGCAAGATGCCGCCTGCCGCCAATAAGAAGAGTGGCCTTTTCAATGAGTTTTAATGCCCATCGGGAAAGACTGGCTTTGCCTTCTATACCAATGCCAATAATATAAATCATACTTTTTCAACCACTTCACCATCATAACCAGTCAAGATACATCCTAATTTTATTTTGCCTTCAACAATTTTTTGTGCATTATCTTTCAGTTTTCGGCAAACTGTTTTGAAAACACTTTCCAACCCTTGTTCCTTTAAAATAAAAAACACCTGCCGTGCTGTATTTGCACTTTTTATCTCTTCAATAACAGCTTTTGTAGTCTCTGCTTCCTTTGCAAGGTAAGCCAAAAATTCAAGCTCAATGCTTGAATCCGTGCAGTGCGTCTCAAAATGTCCTGCCGCCAGCTTGCTGAACTTGCCGAACTGCCCCACAATGGTAATTTTCTTGACCCTTGACCCTTGACCCTTTGCCCCTGTTTCTCTGAGCGCAAACCCCATATGGTCGCCAACGAGAATAAATGCCTCCTCTGGCAGCATCAATCGCCCTTCTGCAATCTTCTCACTGCTTCTGCCAGTTGAAAAAACGATTTCTTTGCAGCCTGACGCTAACGCTACATCCATGGCACAGGTTATGGAATGGCGATACGCAGATAAAGAAAGAGGCTCAACAATTCCGGTTGTCCCCAAGATAGATATGCCTCCTATTATCCCAAGACGGGCATTCATCGTCTTCTTTGCTATTTTCCCGCCCTGTGGAACAGAGATGATTATTTCTAAGGCTGAAGGCTGGTCGTAAGACCTCTTTATCAGGCTGAAGGCTGAAGTTTTTATTCCTAAATCTTGCATCTTGCATCTTGCATCTTGCATCGCCTCTCTCAGCGCTTCCTCTATCATCTTCCTCGGAACCGGATTGATGGCTGGCTCTCCGATTGGTATCGCCAATCCCGGCTTTGTGACAATGCCGATCCCCTTCCCGCCATAAATCGTAAATCGTAAATCGTAAATTGTAAATTGAAAGGCTTTATTCCCTTGACCCCCCTGCTTATTGCCTGCAGGGACAGGCTTGACCCTTGACTCTTGACCCTGTATTTCCGCCACTATCTCCACCCCATTCGTCACATCAGGGTCGTCGCCTGCATTTTTAATAATTGAAGCAATGACCCTGTCTTTTTCAATTTTGCATTTGTAAACCGGCAATAAAACGGTTTGACCGATGGGAAGCATTATCTGAACTTCCTTGACCTTTTCCCCGGTGAAAAAAGAAGTGGCCGCTGCCTTGCACGTAGCGGCCGCGCACGCGCCTGTTGTATAGCCCCTTCTTAAGCCTCTTTTCTTTTTATCTTCCACAAAAATCCCAAAATACATCCCATAATAATAGCCAGAAAAAATCCCTGAACAGTCTGGGCTGTCACAAGATGGAATCTCTCCGGCTCAATGGATGAAAGGAGCATGCCCCCGATTCTCAATATTACCCACAAGGTTGTAGAAATAAAAATTGTCCTCAGGAATATATTTTTGAAAGGCAGCCGCTCATGCAGCAGGCTCAAAAATCCGCTGACAACAATGCCGAAGACAGCGCCGCCTGCTGCAAAGTTAATAAGATTCTGCAGTACGCTATTTTCAAACTGAAATGCGCCGGTAGCGGCATTGACCGCCAGAGCAACCCATCCCCAAGCTATCCCGGCAATTGCGCCAAGCATTATACCTTTTTTCCAATCAATTGATTGAGATTGCATAGATACCTCCCTTTTTTAGTAGTCGGTAGACAGCATACAGTAGACAGGGAAAGATTTTATTACCTGCCCACTGTCTACTGCCTACTGTCTACTGTTTTTCAGTGGCACGGCATTCCAATCGTATGCCTGAAATCGTGGAATGCGTCATGCACGCCCGGCGCAATTGAGTCAAAGCCGTATGCGATGACCACCATTGCAAAGGCAAATGACACAATCACAAGCGCCGGCAACAGCGTTTCCAGCAAACCACCTTCTCTGCTTATTATTCTTTCCATAGTATTAGCCCTCCTTTCTTTTTATTTGTCCGGAAAATCCCCTCACCCTGTCATTCCTGCGAAAGCAGGAATCCAGCATCTTCCTGAAAGACACTGGATTCCCGCTCAAAAGCGTTGCGGGAATGACATAAAAAAGAGTTTTGCAAAAGACTCTTATTTCTAAAAAAATGCCTGAAGCCTGATTCCATATATAAAAACTTTGGCTGCATTGGCACCGCCGGGATTTATCACATATTGAATATCAGGGGATATATGAAATCCTCTATATTGCGCAGTTTCGTTAATTGCCATGTTATAATAGATCTCCATATAATGCTCTGTATCTGACTTAAAGCCTGGAGAAGAGCTTTTTTTATAGTCTTCATAATCTTTGCCGATAAAGGTCGCACCGTAACCAAACCCGAGCACATCGTTCGGCCTGCTCCATGCCTCTCCTGTGATATTCACTCCCCCTCCGATATACTGGCTAAACTGGGCTATCTTTTCGCTTTGCACCCCTGTCCTGAGCTATATGCCTACGGTATCGCCAATCATCTGGCCAAGAGACAGCCCCGCGCCGTTGTTTGCAGCCTTTCTTAAACTCGCATCATTCGGATTTGCAACATTGGTTAAATCAGGACGCCCTTGTCTGCTCCAGTAATAGAGCCCGTAGTTCCCGTCCCTGCCGAACGGCTTTATTTTAAGGTCAACCTCTGCCATGAGAAAGGGATTACTGAACACATCAACATAGTCGCCATCTCCTTCAAATGCGCCGAGGGTTATGCCAATCTGTTCAACAGGCGAGTAAGTGAGTCGCATGCCGGGGCCGTAAAAATCCTGCGAGCCTCCAAATTCTATGGTCGGGTTGTTTGCAAATTCATTGGCGAGAAAATGTATCCGCTCATTGTTGGCAAAGTTGTTCGTATCAAAATACGCTGTAGGGTCAAGTTGTCCGATGGATATGACCATGCTTGAAGATAGATTATGCTCATAATAAAACTGCGCAACATGGAGCTGATCGTTATTAAACGACTCTATGTCATTATTCGGCCCTGTTGGGTTGCCATTGGGCGAGGTAAAAAAGAGGGGCAAATTTTGCAGCCCCGGCCCCCTTTGAAAATCGAGAACCGCCACTGCCCTCCCGTCTTTTCCCACAGGAGACTCAAGGACAATATCTGCCGATATGGCAGCAGCGCCTCTGCTGTTTTTATAGTCCGTTCCCTGCGCCGTCAGGGTAAGCCCGCCGCTTATCTTGAGGCCGTAAACGCTGTGAATTGAGTGGAGTTTATGCCCGAGCTCATCTACTACTTCTCCATCCTTGATTGCTTTCTCAAGATTTTCAACTCTTGCCTTGAGCTGCTCCAGTTCGCCGGCGCTATCAGACTTTTTCACATCTTTCTTCACTTCATCCGCCTGCGCCTCTTGAATGAAGAATATAAACAATACTGCCAGAAGCAAGATTGCCAGTTTTTTCATTTTCTTTAACCTCTTGTTTATTTAGACTTGAGACTCCCGACCCAAGACTAAAGAACACAAAATCTTTTGTCTGTGGCTTTGTGTCTTAAGTCTGTTTCTCGTCATGCTCATCATGGCTTGCAAACGGGCCATGACTATGGATGTGCGTAATATCGCCGTGCCTGTGGGTATGCTCATGGATTATGTTTACCCTGAGCAAGAGGTCCTTGTCCCTTAAAATCTCAGCCGGCCTGCCGTGGGATACAACAGTATGCTCCTCATTCAATACAACCACCCTATCAGTCAGGTCCTCTGCGATACTCAGGTCATGGGTGGCCATTACTATGGTCTTTTTAAATCTTCTCAAGCCTTCCAGAAGCTCAAAGAGCCAGACCTGCGTCCTCGGGTCAAGACCGTTGGTCGGCTCATCTAAAAGCAGGATGTCAGGGTTCAGGGATAGAACCGAGCCAATGGCAACCTTCTTTTTCTCGCCGCCGCTCAAGTGGTGCGGCTGCCTGTCCCGCAATCCCTTGATCCCCAGCATATCCAAAGTATCTTCAACGCGCTGCCTGACCTCGTCTTTCGGCATATCCAATTGCAGCGGGCCGAATGCAATCTCATCCCAAACCGTAGGGCAGAATATCTGAACATCCGGCTCCTGAAACACAAAACCGAGCTTGCTTCGGAAAAAACAGGAGAAGTCTCCAGCCAGCGCATCCGGCGTCAACGGCCTGCCGAGGGCGGTTATTTTGCCTTGCGAAGGGAAGGCAAGCCCGGCAAGTATTTTCAAAAGCGTTGACTTTCCGCTCCCGTTTGCGCCCAGAATGGCGAGACTTTCGCCCTCTTCAACCCGCATGTTTATATCTCTAAGACCGATATATTTATCGCTATAACGATAGCTGACACGTTCTATGTTGAATATAGGTTCGGACATAACGATAAATCAAAAATTAAATATCAAAAGTCAAAATGACAAATCAAAATGTAAAAATTTTTGAACTTTAATCTGTATTTTTAATCTTTGATTTTTGCTATTTGATTTTTCCATGAATGTGCCGATAGTACGTTTCCTGTCATAATTGAACTGCCAATAGCAATACAAATATTGCGAATCCTATCCATGCGTAATCCCTCCCCTTCATCTCAAACTGCGTTATGGTCTTTACCTCGCCGGTAAATCCTCGCGCGGTCATGGCGAGATAAACACTTTCCGCCGTCTCCAGCGACCGCTCCATGATCAGCCATATCCTTTTGGCAAGCCAGCCCCCGCCCTCCTTCACGGTTGACGGTTTTATGGTTCTCGCCTTTCTCGCCAAGTGGCTTTCCTCCGCGATCTTTATCAACACCATGATATACCGGAAGCACATTGCAAGGGCGGCAATAAAAATTCTGGGCACAGGAAAACTCCTGATCGCCCGGAAAACATCGGGATAGCTTGTGGAAAGCATAAAGAGCGATACCAACGAAACCATTGCAGCCACCCTCAAAATGAGTATTGCCATGCCTTCCAACCCTTGCCTTGATATATACAGCGCATGATGATTGACGCTGAATAGCGTTACCATAGGATCGCCCGCTATAACAAAATTAAACGCCGTGGGCAAAACCAGAACAAAGGTAAAGAAAAGCACAAGCCAAACCCGTTTAAGCAGAGCTGACGCAGTTATCTTTGAAACCGCGGCGAGCGCTGCGGCAAGCGCGATAAACCCTGCAAGCGCAGGCATATTTTTCAACATTGCCGCCGCTGTGATGAGCAGCGTCATGCCGAGAAGTTTTGCCCTCGGATCAATCGCCTGAAGCAGCCCGCGCCTGTTTGCAAACTCCTCCGGCTCCAGAACCTCTTTGAGAAAAGAGGCGATGGCCTCCAGATTTTTCTCAAGAAAACCCTTGCCCCTGCCGATTGAGCAGCAGGAACATGGCGCGCCGGTGTTTTTAAGCCAGTCGGGAATTTTTATCCCTTTTTCCATATCTTCCCTGTCAAATAGATAATCAGCACAATGAGGCCGCTCCCCAACGCAGCAGAAATAATATAACCTGCGGCGGATTTTACCGGGCTGTTAAATCCCGGAATATTATAACCAGGCATGATACTGCTCCATAACCCTTCAAGACCCTTAAGGCCTTCAGGGACATAACCAAGAAGCGCTATCAATTCCTCTGATGCCCATTCGCCCCATGCAGCACCCTTAGCCAAAAGACCTAACGGTGTAAGGATTATTAGGATTATGAGTGCTATCCACAGCGGCTTGAGTGGGTTTGCCGCAGGCTTATACAGCATAGCCTCGTTTGTCTTTAAGATATAAGAAACAATCATGGCAGTGCCGAGCCCCTCAATTAGGCCAAAGAATAAAAGATGGCTTGCGGCCATAGCAAATATTGTAACGGATAAAGGATATGGCGCATACAAAGGTATGCCGTCAGGCGAACTTGCTATAATCGGCTGTATGCCCAATTCAATCGCAACGGCAAGGGCAGCAATATTCATGGCAACATAACCTGCAATAAAAAGCGCAGCCCATCTCCTCCTCTGGCCGGGACTGCCTGTCGTAACAATATTATATACATAATAACCGGCAAACGGCATGATAAAGGCCATATTAAAACAGTTGGCCCCCAAGGTTGTAATGCCTCCATCGCCAAACAAAAGCGCCTGAATCGTGAGCGCCAGAGACAGCGATATAACCGCCGCCCACGGCCCCAGCACGGATGCCACTACAACACCGCCAGTCATGTGGCCTGTAGTGCCGCCGGGTATAGGGATATTGAACATCATTATGACAAAGGAAAATGCGGCGCTCAGGGCAAGGAGCGGTATCTGTTTTGCCTGCAAGGTCTTCTGAACCTTTCGCGCGGCAACATACCAAACCGGCGCCATAGCCGCATAAAATACGGCGCATGTCTTGGGGCTTAAGTATCCGTCAGGGATGTGCATGTTTTCCTTCCGCCAGCATCAACAGCGCATTCACAATGGCAACGGCAACAGTGCTGCCGCCTTTTTTGCCTTTGATGGAGATATACGGAATATCTAATTTCATCAGTTCTTCCTTTGATTCTTCAGCGTCAACAAAACCGACAGGAACGCCGATAACAAGCGCCGGCTTTGCATGGCCGGCCTTTATCATCTTTATGAGTTCCAGAAGCGCAGTCGGCGCATTGCCTACGGCAACAATCGTATTGGAGGCAAGAGGCAAGAGGCAAGAGGCAAGATGTTCTGTCTTCTGACTTCTTGCTTCTGACTTCTTGCTTCTTGCTTCTTCCATGAGTCCCAAGGCTTTTCGCATGGCCGCGGCAGACTTAGTCATACTATTTTGTTTTGCATAGCGCACCACATCCGCATCCGCCACAAAACATTTTACCGTACCGCCAAATTGAGAAAGCCGTTCCCTGCTGATTCCAACCTCCGCCATCCGCACATCGGTAATTATATCAGCGCCTTTTGAAATTGCATCAATCCCCG
>JACPZB010000080.1 GCA_016195725.1 Deltaproteobacteria bacterium
CCGAGTAATGTGTTGACCCGGCCATGATGCTTCCCTTCTCCTTTTATCTCTAATTTTTCTCTTGACTTTGTTAAACCAGACCTGACCCTCTTTTCCTTTCTATTTTTTAGGTCTGACCCTATTTTCTCGTTAGAAATGGTAAAGGTGGTGTGGATATTGTTGGAAGTATTAAAGGGGAGTGGTGCGTCTAAAAACGATATAAGAGGTTATTTTTTATTGGATTATGTGAAGAAGGCGGTAGTTTTGAATAAAAAAACTGACCATCCCCTTTAAATAACCCTTAAATTCTTATGTCATCCATTCTTCTTATTTCTAAATCGGAATTTGGGTCCAAAATATCTCTTGACAAACCAGTCTGTCTACCTTATACTTTCAATTATGAAAAAAGATGAATTGCAGAGTGAGGGGCGGCAGCGGCTTGTAAATGCGGCATTGGATCTTTTTTATCGCCAGGGATATCTCGCAACCGGTATCAATCAGGTCATAGAAGAGGCCGGAGTATCAAAAAACACATTCTACTACTATTTTCCCTCAAAAGAAGACCTGTGTGTTGCATATCTAAAGGAGCGGCATAAGGTCTGGATGGGATGGCTTCAAAAAGAGATAGATAAATTAGATGCCCCCTATGATCGGCTCATGGGTGTCTTTGATTTCCTCGATGTCTGGCTGCGAAAGTCCGATTTCAGGGGATGCGCCTTTCTCAACATCGCTTCCGAGGTCCCTGACATCAAGCACAAGATAAGGAAAGAGGTAATCTTGCATAAGGATGAATTTAGATCGGTCTTGAAGGGACTTGTCAAGGACCTAAAGCGCAAGAAGAAGTATTCCGGGATTGACACGGATTTCATCGCAGATGCCTTGTATGTGACTATCGAGGGGGTCATAAGCTCCTGCCAGAATTACGGGAATACGGTCCTCATATCTACAGCGGGGGAGAATTTTAAAAAGCTGTTGACTGCCGCCAAATAATTTTTTTGTGCTGTACTATACAGACTTGTCTGTATAACAGTTAAATAGAAAGGAAAGGGGGTGAAATTGGTAGGGTTTGCGGTTAGAGGACTAACTTTACCAAAACAACAAAAGGAGGAAATTGAAGATGGCAAAGAGATTGGGTGTCTATATCTACAATGGGGCGGAGGTGATTGACTGTAAAAAAGGAGGAACCACATGCTCATGTTTTTCAAAAAACTTATAGGTGATGGCGCGGAGTTACCAGCGAAGCCACCGTTTAAGTTGGTTGCGCTTGCTTGGCTTGGCGGGGTTTTAGCCATTGCTGCCGTGGCAGGACTTGGAAACTGGTTGTCACTATCACTGGTGCTTGGCTCTTTCGGGGCATCTTGCGTCCTCGTATTTGGCTATCCTGATGTACCTTTCTCACAGCCGAGAAATGTCGTAGCAGGCCACTTTGTTAGCTCGCTTGTTGGCTTAATATTCCTCGCAATTTTTGGGCCATATTGGTGGGCTGTTGCTCTTGCCGTAGGTACATCTATAGCCGTAATGATGCTTACCCGCACAGTTCATCCGCCTGCTGGATCAAACCCAGTTATAGTTTTTTTGGGGCAGCAAACGTGGGGGTTCCTCTGGTATCCAACCCTTGTCGGTGCACTTCTTCTCGTCACCGTCGCACTGCTTTACAATAATGTAACCCGTGATGCCAAATACCCAAAATACTGGTAGGGCGTGTTGGGGCTGAAATGGGGACTGAAATGGGGTCGGGCTGAAATGGGGTCTTGTTTTTTGATGTTGTTTCATTCTTCTTCGGGAGGCAGATTAAAAATATGTCTCCAAATATTAGAGGGCGGCCACAAGGGCCGCCCCTACACTTTGACTCAAAGGAGATACACAATCCCCACCTGTATTATTCCTATGATAAAACCCAGCGCACCGCCAAGCCATTCTATATGACGCAATTCCCTTGCAATAAAATCCGTAAGCAGCGCCTCAAACCTTTTAATATCTAGATTGTCTATTCTGGTGACAAGCATCTCTTTCATATTAACCTTGTTATGAAATTTTTCCACAAATGAACCTTTTTTCTCGTCTATATGCTTTATCACTTCTTTTGTAAGGAGGTATTTGATGTGATAGGTAAGGTTCTCTGAAATAAGCCCGATGAGGGGTATCTTCTTTATCTTGCCTGCCTTAAACCGATGCTCAACGATTTCGTCTACAGCCTTTTCGACATCTTCTTTCCACTCTATGCCTTGCAATATGGCGCTAAAATCCTTGGCAGAAACCAGCTCTCTTTCAATGGTCTTTGCAATGCCGGCTGCTATTTCTTTTCTTCTTTTAGGGATTATGCCCTGAAGCTTATAGCCCAGCAGGTTTACAGGGCGGTAGGGCCTGAAGAGCATCTTGATTGCCACATAATTCGTAAACCAGCCTATGACTGCCCCGGTGATTGGCGGGATGAATATCCTGTAATCCATCAAAACCTTTTTTTATCTAATTCTTCCTGATAATACTTTTTATACAGCACTTCCCACTCCTTGCTCCCTTCAGGGATAGACCGCGACAGTGAACGTATCTTATTTCTGACCATATCGTCTGCCGTATCTTCTATGTGTAAATAATCAGCAATACTCTTCTTGGCCTCGTGCAAAACCTTATCCTCGTCTGTAAAATCAACAAGGTCGTCCTTCCAGATTCCGTCGGTGATAAGATGCGCCAGATGCGATATCCTGTCTTCCGAGAGCCTCATATGACAATACCCCTTTCCTTGACTAACTTTGTTTTAGTAAGACTAAACATCTTGCGGTAATCCATCCGGCCTGCCTCAATCTCTCTTGCATGCCCTTTAAGTATCTCTTCCACTTCTCTATCAAGGTCGTCTTCAGCCTTGATATCCTTTAAAAAGATTTCAACCATCCGGCGAAATACCGCATCTTCCGGCGCCTTAAAAACAATAAGCCCCTTTGCCTTTAAATTGTCCAATACAATCCTGGAAATCTTTTCTATCTGCTCTTTTGAAAGCCGCATAAGCACCCCATATAAAATTGTTTTGATGCTAAAATAACACACTTAAGTCTTTCTTTGCAACGACTAATCCCAAAAATGTAGTCGGGTTTTATCATTTTGGGTATTGACAAGATTGACATCTTTAGTCTATATTGAAAACACTTTAGGGGGTAAAAGATGGCAAGAAGACAAAAAGACTATATCTGCCTTATCTTCGGGGCAATACTCATCCTCATTGGAGTGGTAGGGCTTATCTATCCCGAGATTACATTGAAAAGGGCAAAGACTATTAAACTTGGCCCTGTAAGCGTAGAGGAGCCGCAAAGACAGATAGTGAATATATCACCATATGTTGCCGTTGGCCTTATCGGCAGCGGAGTAGTGTTAATTTATATAAGCATTAAGAAATAATTTGGCACGGAGGGGCTTACATGAAAAAAAACAGGATAAGCTTTGTTTTTAAGACCATTGCTTTATATCTGGCATTCATTTCTTTCCTGATCGCCAGCATACCCCAAAATTCATGGGCATTTTTTATTGAAACAGAGACTTTAAGCTACTCAAGAAAAGCTGATATGGATAAGATTCAGCGGGCGCTGGAATCTGAGATGGTAAGCCAGCGGTTGTCTGAACTGGGGCTCTCCATGGATGAGATAAATTCAAAACTTAACCGGTTAAGCGATGCCGATATTCACCAGTTTGCATCACAGATGGACAGCCTTATGCCAGGCGGAGATGCCATAATTACCATTATGGGGCTTTTGGTTATAGTTATACTTGTTTTGGTAATTTTGCAGCTTACAGGCTATAAGGTATTGATAAAATAACAAACTCTTGATTTACATGGGCCATAGAGAACAATTTTAAGGGAGGTAGAAATATGAAAAAAATGAGAACAACTTTTATTTTGAAGCCGCTTGCATTATACCTCGTGTTTGCCTGTTTTCTGATTGCAATTATCCCTGCCAATTCATGGGCATATCTTGTTGAACCAAAGGATATAGGCTATTCCAGAGAGGCTGATATGAATAATATCCAGAGGGTTTTGGAATCAAAGATGGTCAGCCAGAGATTATCTGAACTTGGGCTCTCCAGCGATGCGATAAATACAAGGATTAACCAGTTAAGCGACGCTGATATCCATCAATTTGCATCCCAGCTAGATAGCCTTATGCCAGGAGGGCAATTAGAAATTATTATTACGCTTTTAGTAATAGCCATATTGGTTTTGGTCATTTTACAGATGACAGGCCATAAGGTTGTGGTAAAATAAAAACACTGGCAATAACATGATAGGCAAGTAGCAATAGAAAACATACCTGTAGATTAGAATTTACATTATGACAGAGGCGGCTTTAAAAATATATAAAGGGATGGTTTTTGCCATCCCTTTATATATTTTATTGTATGGCTGCGCACCTGATGCAGATGTCATCAAGGATGATATTTATAAAAATTCGCAGGCTTACTTTTATATAAACAATATTCCATTCTTCCCGCAGCAAAGATATTACTGCGGCCCAGCCTCTCTTGCAAGCGTAATGAATTTTTATGGCATTTCTGTATCAGAACAAGAAATAGCAAAAGAAATCTATATTCCAAAATTAAACGGCGCCCTCGGAGTGGATATGTTGAATTATGCAAGGGCTAAGGGGTTTAATGCTTTATATTATAAAGGAAATATTGAAGAGGTAAAAAAGGAAATATCCTCAGGAAGACCGGTAATCCTGTTTTTAGACCTTGGCTATAGTTTTTATCCTGTAAGACATTACATAGTGGCAATAGGATATAACGATAAAACCGGTTATTTGATAGCCCATTCAGGCGCAGAAAAAGACAAAACATTCTCTTATAGGGAAATACAAACCGCATGGGAAAAAACAGGGTTCGGGACAATATTAATTGCGCCAAAGGGGCAGTGATGCTTAAAAACAGGCGATGGGTTATAGGCTCGTGCCTATTGGCAATGAGTAAGGCTGTTAATTCTTCTCTAAAAGCCGTTGCCCCCCATTGCCTATTGCCTATTGCCTGTCTAATCCTCTGTGGTTGTGGAGGCCATCAGATAATCATCACTAAAGACCCGCTCAAAGCTGATGAGCACATAAAACTTGCGCAAGTTTACGAAGCAAAGGGAGAGACAGAGCTTGCGGTAAAAGAATATAAAACAGCATTAGAGCAGGACAAGACAAATTCAATGGCATATTTCGGACTCGGGAACATATCTTTTAAAAAGGGCAAATATGGAGACGCAGAGGATTACTATAAAAAGGCAATAGAAAATGCCCCTGCGGATGACCAAAGAAATGCCATGTTTTATAACAACCTGAGCTGTGTTTACATTGAAGCTAATAAAGATTTGAAAGAAGCTGAGCGGTTGGTTCAAAGGGCGCTGCTTTTAGACGCTGAAAGGGCCGGCATATATCAGGACACCCTCGGCGTCATATACACAAAATTAAAAGAGTATGAAAAGGCTGAGGAAGCCTTTTCATCTGCCTTGCAGAATACGCACGAAGACACAGCCGCCTTGAGATACATCTATCAGCATCTTTCCGAACTTTACCGGCTGCAAGGCAATAAGGATAAACTCCACGAAACAACTGAAAGACTTAAGGAGCTTGGCAAATGA
This sequence comes from Deltaproteobacteria bacterium, assembly GCA_016195725.1. Taxonomy (GTDB): domain Bacteria; phylum Desulfobacterota; class GWC2-55-46; order UBA9637; family UBA9637; genus UBA10170. Next base: position 5,585 of record JACPZB010000080.1, read on the forward strand.
CACTTAAACCAAAAGACCGCCTCATATTCGCCCTTGATGTATCCTCTTTAGAAGAAGTTAAGAAATGGGTCAGGCTTCTCAAAGGATATGTAGGGGTATTTAAAGTCGGAAAAGAACTCTTCACAGCCTGCGGACCAAAGGTGGTGGAAATAATTCACAACTCAGACAGCGAGGTATTTCTTGATTTAAAATTTCACGACATTCCAAATACAGTTGCAAAGGCAGGGGCAGTGGCTGCCGGCCTCGGCGTAAAAATGTTCAATGTCCACACCCTCGGCGGACTCAAGATGATGGAGGCTGTAAGGGAATCGGTAGATGAAACCTGCAAAAGAGGAAGGCAGCCTATTATCCTTGGTGTCACAATCTTAACCAGCATGGATGAAAAGGCAATAAAACAGGTCGGCATACAAGGGCCTGTAAAGAAAAGAGTTTTGC
>JACPZB010000019.1 GCA_016195725.1 Deltaproteobacteria bacterium
CATTTGTATGGCTCGGCGGTTTTTGTTAATTAAAAATTTTGAAAAACTATTTTGCGCAGGCTAAAGCCTGCGGCTACCAGTAGAGGATTTACAGATGAATACTTCATACGAACTTATAAGAGAAAGGCTTCCTCAGCACATCGCCATTATTATGGACGGCAATGGCCGCTGGGCAGAGAAGAGATTTCTCGGCAGGATAAACGGCCACAGGAAGGGGATTGAGGTTGTCAAGGATATTGTGGAGTTTTGCCGAGAACTCGGCATTGGCTATCTCACGCTCTACGCCTTCTCTAAAGAAAACTGGAACAGGCCTAAAACAGAGGTCAGCGCCCTGATGGAATTTCTGGAAGAACATTTAAGAAAAGAGCTTCTAAAACTTATAAGAAACGGCATAAGATTCAGGACAATCGGCAACATATGGGAGCTACCGGCAAATATACAAAAGATTATAAGAGAGGTGGAGGATAAGACACGGCATAATGGCGGGATGGTTCTTAATCTTGCGCTGAGTTACGGCGGGAGGGCAGAGATTGTAGAGGCTGCAAAGAAGCTTGCCTTTGAAGCAAGACTGGGTAAGATTGATATAGATGATATTACAGAAGAGGTCTTTGCAAAACATCTTTATACTGCCGGCAGCCCGGATCCCGACCTCCTTGTGAGAACAAGCGGCGAATTCAGGATAAGCAATTTTCTCCTGTGGCAGATGGCGTATACCGAAATATATGTTACTGATGTGTTGTGGCCTGATTTCAAAAGGCAGCATCTTATTGAGGCGCTCCTTGATTTTCAGAATAGAGAGAGAAGGTTCGGGCTTACCGGTGAGCAACTCAAGAGATGCGGGGCAGGCAGCGGGGGATGAAAAGGGTAACAACCGGTCTTTTGCTTGGCTTTTCGCTCCTCTTTTTGCTCCTGTATGCGGATGCCTTCTGGTTTTTTGTCATAGTTGTATTGACCGTTAGTTTTGCCCTGCGGGAGTATTATAAAATAACCGTCAGTCAGGATAGCGGCCTTGCCTTTACCGGGACTTTGCTGGGAGCAATAGTTCCGGTTGCAATATATGTTGCCGGCCCTAAATGGTTTGGGGGATATTTAATCTTTGCAGTCTTTTTTACCTTTGCATACTGCCTTTTCACCCACAAAGAGCTTGCCTCTATTACAAACCGCATAGGCATTGGGGTTTTGGGGATTGTTTACATTGCCTTTCCCATGTCCCATCTTATACTGCTGAGAGGATTGGAGCAGGGGAGTTTATGGATTATATTTCTTTTTCTTATTATAATCGCAAACGATACATTTGCGTATTATGGAGGCAGGCGATTCGGTAGGCACAAGCTTTCTCCAACGGTGAGCCCAAATAAAACTGTGGAGGGCGCGGCATGGGGGCTTGCAGGAGGCATTATAATTGCAATTGCATTTCAGCAATTTTTTTTGATAAAGAGTTCCCTTCAGGAAATTGCAGCGCTGTCAGTATTCATAGGCATATTAGGCCAATTAAGCGACCTGTTTGAGTCGCTTATCAAGAGAAGCGCAGGCGTGAAGGATTCAGGAAGCATCCTTCCCGGTCACGGCGGGGCATTAGACAGGATAGACAGCCTCATCTTTACCGCGCCATGTTTGTATTATTATCTGATATGGCGGTAATAAGTCTTATAGGTCGTATACGACCTATTTTTTTATGGCTAAAGTAAAAAAACTTGCAATCCTCGGCTCAACAGGCTCAATAGGCCGGAGCGCCCTTGAGATTATCAGAAGGCATCCTGGTAGATTTAAGATAACAGCCATTGCAGCAGGCAAGAATAAAGAACTTTTCAGAAAACAGGTTGAGGAGTTTAAGCCGAAGGTTATTTCTCTAACAGATGAAAAAGACATTCTGGAATTAAAAAGAGGGGCGTCTTATTCGCCCAAGGTTTGCTTCGGCAATGACGGTTTGCTTGAAGTAGCTGCTTATAGCGGCGCAGACATGGTAGTCTCTGCGCTGGTTGGGGCGTCCGGCCTTGCGCCAACTCTGGCCGCAATCAGGGCGCGAAAAGACATTGCCCTTGCGAATAAAGAGGTTCTGGTTATGGCAGGCCGATTGGTGATGGAGGAGGCGAGGAAAAATAAAATCAACCTTCTTCCCATTGACAGCGAGCACAGCGCCATATTTCAATCCCTTGTAGGCCATAAAAGAGATGATATAAAAAGACTCATACTCACGGCATCGGGCGGGCCGTTTTTGAATTTGCCGCTCAAAAAGCTATCAGACATTACGCCAAAGCAGGCGCTCAATCATCCAAAATGGAAGATGGGGAAAAAGGTTACCATAGACTCTGCAACGCTTATGAATAAAGGCCTGGAGGTGATTGAGGCCATGTGGCTTTTTGGTATGCCGCCGGAAAAGATAAACGTGCATATCCATCCGCAAAGCATTGTCCATTCTATGGTGGAATATGTTGACGGCTCAATCGTAGCGCAGCTTGGGCCAACGGATATGAAAGGGCCTATCTCTTACGCCCTTTCCTATCCTGACAAAAGGGTTGACTGCGGGGTTGCGCCGCTCAATCTTTGCAAAATGGATAATCTTACCTTTATAGAGCCGGATACAAAAAGATTTACTGCGCTCAGGCTTGCATATGAGGCAATGGAGGCAGGCGGTCTTATGCCGACGGTCTTGAATGCAGCGGATGAAGTTGCAGTGGAGGCGTTTTTGGAGCGAAAAATAAAATTTACCGATATAACGGAGATTGTGAAAACAGTAATGGGAAAATATCAAAATCCAAAACCCAAAACCCAAAATCCAAAATTGAATCAGATATTGGAGGCGGATAGATGGGCAAGGGAAGCGGCGAAAGAGATAATAACGGCAGTCAAAGCAAAATAGAGACGAAAGGAGAAAAATGATGGCAACGGATGAAAAGGTAGTAATTTTCATTGATGGAAGCAATTTTTATCACGGTTTAAAATCCAATCATGGTAAAACAACAATTGATTTTGAAAAATTAGCCAATAAACTCTCGCAAGGAAGAAAGTTGATCAGGACATATTATTACAATGCTCCGGTAAATCAAAGCGAGGAACCAACACGATATCAAAGTCAACAAAAATTCTTTTCTTTTTTGGATAGAGTTCCCTATTTAGAAACTACTTTAGGAAGATTAGTTAAAAGGGAACGGGTAAATATTTGCAGCAAATGCAAACATGAGGATAAAATTATTTTCCATAATGAAAAAGGGATAGATGTAAATATTGCAGCGGATATGCTCATAATGGCCTTTAAAAATCTTTACGAAACTGCAATTCTGATTTCAGGAGACGGGGATTTTGACAAGGCAATAAAAGGGGTAAAAGATATTGGCAAGCACGTGGAAAACGCTTACTTTAACAGGGGGCATTCCAATCAACTCATGAAAATATGCGATAAATTTATTGAACTTAATGCAGAATATTTAAAAGACTGTTGGCTGACTCCTTTAAAATAAACAAAGGGTTGAAGCTGCCTTCAACCCTTTGGAAGTAATAACCCGCCGTTGCAATGCAACAGCGGGGGATTAATTCAAGACGCAATGTACAGTTAGACTTATATCATATTCTCATTTTATGTCAAGAAAAATATGGGGAAATATAGAAGCACTTATAGAGAATCAAATTCTATAAAAAAGGGGATACGATGACAACACTCATATCATTCTTAATAGTTCTCGGCATTTTGGTTTTTATCCATGAGCTTGGCCACTTTATCATTGCAAAGCTCTCAGGCGTAGGGGTTCTGAAATTTTCCCTGGGGTTCGGGCCAAAAATAATCGGCATCAAAAGGGGAGAGACCGAATATCTTATATCCGCCCTCCCTCTGGGCGGTTATGTAAAGATGGTTGGAGAGTCAACTGATGAAGAGGTTAAGCCTGAAGAGAATGAAAAATCATTCGCCAATAAGCCTATTTCAAAAAAGGCGGCAATAGTTGTGGCAGGGCCTCTCATGAACCTTATTCTGGCATTTGCGCTTTTGCCGCTTATATATCTTATCGGGATTCAAGTCCCTGTGTATTTAGACAAAGAGCCGACAGTCGGCTATGTTCCGCATGGCGAGGCCGCGGACAAGGCAGGCTTGAAAAAGGGCGATGTAATACAATCAATAGACGGCACACCTATCAAGAACTGGGAAGGGCTTAACACCGCCATCATTTCCAATCCGAATAAACTGCTCAAGCTCATTATCAAAAGAGACGGAGAAATTAAAGAGGTGCAATTGACGCCGGAGGCATCTTCTCAAACCGGCGGCGGAATCAGCGGATTTTATCCTCCCATGAGTCCCACGGTCGGCGGGCTCGCCGGAGGATTTCCCGCTGAAAAGGCAGGGCTGAAAGCCGGCGATACAATCCTTGCTGTGGATGGACTTCAGATAGACCACTGGATAGAGCTTCAACAGGCAATTCAAAAAGACATGGGGCAAGGGTCAGGGGTCAAGGGGCAGGCAAAGGAAATAACCTTCTCTGTAAAAAGGGGAAATGAAACCTTTGAACTCCGCATAAAGCCCCGGTGGAATGAAAATATCAAAGGATATGCAATAGGCATATCGCCTATTCAGGAGACGATTACAAGACGTTACGGCGTTATCGGAGCGGTTGTTGAAGGTACAAAAAAGATGGGCGAATTGACGATAATGACCTTTGTTATCATTAAAAAACTTTTTGTTGGAGAAATATCCATCAAAACCCTCGGCGGGCCATTGATGATTGCACAGGTTGCCGGCCAGGCTGCTGAAACAGGTCTGACAGCATTTCTTTTCCTCATGGCCTTTTTAAGTTTACAATTAGGCATATTAAATCTTCTGCCAATACCTGTTTTGGACGGAGGTTTTCTTGCATTCTTTGGCATAGAGGCGCTCCGAGGCAAGCCGCTTAGCGAGAGGGTTATGACCATTGCCCAGCAGATAGGCATTGGCCTTTTGGTTTTGTTGATGGTCTTTGTGACCTATAACGATGTAATGAGGCTTGATATAATAGATACGATAAGGCGTTTATTGCGTATCGCACGCTAAAGCGCTATAAACGTCCTGCCCTATAACGCCATGAAAATACTTGCCATAGACACATCCGCCTCATCTGGAAGCATTGCGCTGCTTGAGGATGAATCCCTCATCGCTGAATTAACAACCTGCATCCAAAAGACTCATGCAGAGAGGCTTCTTCCCTCAATAAAAAATCTTCTGGACAGTATCGACATAAAAATAGGAGATATAGATGGTTTTGCCCTTACAACAGGCCCCGGTTCTTTTACTGGTTTAAGGATCGGCCTTTCCACTATTAAAGGGTTTGCATGGAGTTTAAATAAACCCATCGCAGCCGTTTCAACATTGGAAGCCCTTGCCATGAACCTCCCTTATTCTGATAAGCCGGTTTGCCCTATACTGGATGCAAGAAAAAAAGAGCTCTATGCAGCAATTTACAGGATGAACAATAATTGGCCGGTATGCGTTATGGCTGACACAGCCATAAGCCCGCATGCACTTATTGAAAGGATTAAAGAGCCGACAATATTTCTTGGCGACGGCGTAAAAGTATATGGAAACCTTATTAAGGATGTGCTGGAGGATATGGCTGTTATCGCGCCTTCTCATCTCTGGCCGATAAAGGCATCAAATATTGGGCTGCTTGCATGGGAAAAGTTCAAAAGTGGTATTGTTGACAAACCCGAGACTATCGCGTTGAATTATTTAAGAGCTTCAGAGGCAGAGCTTACATTAAAACAGACTATAGGCAAGGGGCAAGCGGCTATGGGTAAAGACCTGTAGCCTCTTGCCTGTATTTTATCGGGTTGACAAGCAAAGGATGTTATACTAATATCTTTCAAAGACATAGCGAGTAATCTAAAATTAAAAAGGAGGCCATTCTATGCGTACATTGAATAGGGACTTTTTAAGGCGATTACTGGAAAAAGATTCAGAGTTTAGAAAGATTTACGAGGCGCACAGGGATTATGAAAAGAAGGCTGCAAAGCTCGGTAAAAAGATTTATCTGACAAAAGAGGAAGAGGCTGAGGAAAAGAGGCTTAAGAAATTAAAGTTGATGCACAAGGATAGAATGGAGGAGATGGTTTCAAGAAGCAAGACGCAAGAAGCAAGAGGCCAGATATAAGAAGCGTGAGGTAAGATACAAGATTTTTCTTGTTTCTTACTTCTGACCTCTTGCTTCTTCAATGCCTATGCGAAGCGACAGGGTAAAAAAAGGGCTTGAGCGAGTTCCGCACAGGGCTTTGCTCTATGCAACGGGTTTGACCAAAAAGGAGATGGAGAGGCCGTTTATCGGCGTTGCCACTTCATTCAATGACCTTGTGCCGGGTCATATCGGCATGAGGACTCTGGAGAGGTTTATTGAAAAGGGCGTGCATACAGGCGGCGGGCATTCGTTCTTTTTCGGCGTGCCTGCGATATGCGACGGTATTGCAATGGGGCATACGGGGATGCACTATTCCCTGCCGAGCAGAGAGCTTATTGCGGATATGATTGAGTCTGTTGCAATGGCGCATGCGCTGGACGGGCTGGTGCTTCTTACAAACTGCGACAAGATAACCCCGGGGATGCTCATGGCTGCTGCGCGGCTTGATGTGCCTTCAATTGTTGTTACAGCAGGGCCGATGCACACGGGCATGTATAAAATGAAGCGGCGCTCCTTTGTCCGCGATACCTACGAGGCAATAGGCAGGTTTAAAAACAAAGAAATAACAGAGGAAGAGCTTTTAGCCCTTGAGTTTTGCGCCTGTCCCGGCGGCGGCTCTTGCCAAGGCATGTATACTGCAAACACCATGGCATGTGTTACGGAAGCCCTCGGCATGTCTTTGACTGGATGCGCAACCGGCTTGGAAGGCTCTGCGGATAAGCGGAGGATTGCCTTTGATTCCGGTGTACGGATAGTTGAGATGGTCAAAGAAGATTTGACGCCGCGAAAGATTATGACGCGCGATGCGTTCGAGAATGCAATCAGGATTGACATGGCTCTAGGCGGCTCAACCAATACCGCGCTCCACATACCTGCGATAGCGCATGATGCGGGCATTGAACTGCCGCTGGAACTTTTTGACAGCATAAGCAGGGAGACGCCGAATATTGTGAAGTTGGAACCGGCAGGCGACCATTTCATGGAAGACCTTGAATACGCAGGCGGGATACCTGCGGTTATGAACATACTCAAAAATTCTCTTAAAGATAATATAACCGTGTCCAAAAAAAGGATACTGGAGATCGCCTCTCATGCGGCGGTTGTTGACAATGATGTGATAAGGACATTGGAAAATGCATATTACAAAGAGGGCGGCATTGCGGTTTTAAAAGGGAATCTTGCGCCGGACGGCTCTGTTGTAAAACAAACTGCTGTGAATGAAAAGGCGAAATATTTTATAGGCAAGGCGCGCTGCTTTGATTCGGAAGAGGCTGCGATGCAGGCGATACTCAACAACAAGATAAAGGTCGGAGATGTAGTTGTGGTGCGATATGAAGGCCCAAAAGGCGGGCCCGGCATGAGGGAGATGCTTGCGCCGACTGCAACTATTACCGGCATGGGAATGGCTGATAAGGTTGCACTTATAACAGACGGCAGATTCTCCGGCGGGACAAGAGGACCGTGTGTCGGGCACATATCACCGGAGGCTATGGAAGGCGGGACAATTGCGTTTGTTCAGGACGGAGACGAGATAGAGATAGATATTCCCAACAGAAGGATTGAGTTGAAAGTTAAAGATGAGGAGTTAAAGAAAAGAAAAAAAAACTGGAACCCGCCTGAGTCGAAGATTAAAAAGGGGTGGCTCAGCAGATACGCAAAGGCGGTTACATCGGCGAATACCGGGGCGGTGGTAAAATAAATGGAAGGCGTTCTTAATAGATGTCCAATAAAACCTTTCACGAATTATTGACAACCTTCCCCCTTGTTATAGATTAGCAGCAGGCGAGGCAGTTGTATCACGCGTGGAGGATGGCGGTAATAGCGAAATATCTATCCGATGCGGCAAATCCAGAGGCGTCGTACTGGCTCTTTTACGCAGGCCTGCTTCACGAGGAAGAACTTGGGTTTGAGAAAGGAGGGATATCGTGGCTATAGAATGGATAGAGGACTTGTCAGTAGGTGTGAATGAGATTGATAACCAGCATAAAGAATTGTTTAAAAGGATTAATAACCTGCTTGATGCATGTACGCAGGGTAAGGGCAAGGAAGAGGTCGGCAGTGTGATAAAATTTCTTGAGGATTATATCATAACACATTTTAACGCAGAAGAGGCGATTCAGAAAAAAAACGGCTATCCTGATTACGAGACTCATAAAGGACTCCACGATGAATTTAGAAAAAATTTCTCTGAACTTAAAAATCGTTTTGAAACAAAAGGCGCCGGGCTTTATCTGGTGCTTCTTACAAATCGCACTATTGTTGACTGGCTGATAAATCATATAGGCAAGATGGATAAGGCCATTGGGGCATTTTTAAAGAAAAGAGCATAAGCGCCATATGCCGCCCAGAGTCTAATATCGGCTAAAACAGGCTGAAAGGGACTTAAATCACGCAAATCACGCAAAAATTCTCTGGATACGGTGATTATGAATGTTCTTGTTTTGCGGCACAGCAATCCGCAGAAAAGGCAGTGAGGGCATTGTATCAGTATCTGGGAGGCGATACCTCTGGTCATTCTATATCAAAGGTGTTGAAAGAGCTGCCCAAAATGGTCCAACCTGATAAATCCCTTTTTAAGAAGGCCGCTGACCTCAGACAAGCTGTATATATTCCGACGAAATACCCAAACGGATTTGATTGGGGTTCGCCAGCGGGGTGAAGAAGATTTATGAAAAAAACTGGTGCGCAAATATTTATTGATTGTCTTATAAAAGAAGGGGTGGACACCATTTTCGGTTTTCCGGGGGGTGCGGTTCTGCCCATCTATGATGCGCTCTACGGCGTCACTGCCTTCAAGCATATTCTGGTGCGGCACGAGCAGGGCGCGGTTCACATGGCGGACGGCTACGCGCGAGCAACAGGCAGGCCTGGCATTGTCCTTGTTACCTCCGGCCCCGGTGCAACCAATACCGTTACCGGCATTGCAACCGCATATATGGATTCCATTCCCCTGGTGGTTTTTACGGGCCAGGTTCCAACCGCGCTTATCGGCAACGATGCGTTTCAGGAGGCTGATATTATAGGCATTACGCGGCCATGCACCAAGCACAATTATCTCGTGAAAGATGTAAAGGATTTGGCGCGGATCATCAAAGAGGCATTTTACATTGCCACAACAGGCAGGCCGGGGCCAGTGCTGGTGGATATGCCGAAAGATGTTCTAAATGCGCACGCTGAATTTAAATATCCCGAAAAGGTGGAGCTTAAAAATTACCAACCCACCTATAAAGGGCATCCGGGACAGATTAAAAAGGCAGTTGATTTGATTCTTAAGTCAAAGAGACCTGTTATATATACAGGCGGGGGCGTTGTTTTATCAAATGCCTCTGATGAGCTTAAGATATTTGCGGAAAAGTTGAGCATACCTGTTACCAATACACTCATGGGGCTGGGAGGCTTTCCTGGCACGCATCCGCTTTTTTTGGGCATGCTCGGCATGCACGGGACATATGCGGCAAATATGGCGGTCACCAGCACGGACTGCCTCATCGCTATCGGCGCACGGTTTGACGACAGGGTTACGGGAAAGGTGGATGAGTTTGCGCCGTATGCAAAGATAATCCATGTCGACATTGATCCAACATCTATAAGCAAGAATGTCCGGGTAGATATTCCTATTGTCGGTGATGTGAAATTGGTTCTTAAAGATATGATTAAGGTTGTGGATGAGGCAAAGAAGGCATTGGGGACAGATTTTAAATATGTCCCCAGGGCGCTTGCAGAGTGGCATGGACAGGTTAACAAATGGGCAGAGACGCATAAACTTTCATACAAACTGAATGGGAAAACGATAAAGCCGCAGTATGTGATAGAGAGGATTTACAACCTGACAAAAGGCAAGGCCATCATCACAACCGAAGTGGGCCAGAACCAGATGTGGGCAGCCCAGTTTTATAAATTTGACAGGCCCAGAACCTTTCTGTCATCCGGCGGTCTTGGCACCATGGGTTTTGGTTTCCCGGCTGCCATTGGAGCCCAGCTCGCATTTCCGGATAAGGTTGTTATTGACATCGCCGGCGATGGCAGCATCCAGATGAACATTCAGGAATTGGCAACAGCCGTTCAATACAAATTGCCGGTCAAGGTGGCTATACTCAACAACAGGTTTCTCGGCATGGTGAGACAGTGGCAGGAATTTTTCTATGAAAAGAGATATTCCTATACCTGCATGGATGTAGCCCCTGATTTTGTAAAAGTGGCCGAGGCATACGGCGCAGTAGGCTTGCGGGCTGCAACCGTAGATGAGGTAGACTGGGTCATCAAGAAAGCCCTTGCAGTGAAGAACAAGCCGGTATTCATGGATTTTCAGGTTGACCCGGCAGAGGATGTCTATCCCATGGTTCCGGCAGGACAGCCGCTGAATAAGATGCTGCTGGTGTGAGAGGTAAATAAATGTATGCGACATACAATATCAATTCTTGTTGACAACGAATTCGGGGTTTTGAGCAAGGTTGCCGGGCTTTTTTCAGGCAGGGGATTTAACATAGAAAGCCTCTGTGTTGCGGAGACCCTTGACCCGCAGGTATCCAGGATGACTATTGTTACCACCGGCGACGATCAGGTTGTGGAGCAGATTACCAAGCAGTTGAATAAACTTATCAATGTCATCAAGGTAAGCGACCTGACGGCAGAGGAGCATATAGAGCGGGAACTTGCCATGATAAAGGTGAATGTTGATGTAAAAGACCGCGCCGAGATTTTAAGCATTATAGATATTTTCCGGGGCAAGGTTGTTGATGTAAGCCCAACAACATATACTATTGAGATGACTGGCGACAATGAAAAGGTAAATGCAATCATAAAACTTTTGCGGCCGTTCGGCATTAAGGAAATAGTCAGGACAGGCAAGATTGCTATGGCAAGAAGCCCGAAGAGCGGGAAATAAAGTTTCAAGTCGCAGGTTGCAAGTTACGAGTAAAGGCTTGAATCTTGACAGTCTGTTGAAAAACTCACTTTCGGGTCATTGCGAGCATAGCGAAGCAATCTCACCTCTAAATAAATCAATGAATTAGAGATTGCTTCGGAGATAAATCTCCTCGCAATGACAGCAATAAGACACTTTTTCAACACCCTGTTGAAACTTGAATTTTACAACTAAATAAATGGGAGGATAACAATGAAGGTCTATTACGACAAAGATGCAAATCTGGAGCTTATAAGAGGGAAGAAGGTGGCGGTCATCGGCTACGGAAGCCAGGGACACGCCCACTCGCAAAATCTGAAGGAGAGCGGCGTTGACGTAGTTGTCGGCCTCAGAAAGAACGGCGCCTCGTGGAAAAAGGCAGAGACAGCAGGTCTAAAGGTTATGGATGTGGCAAGCGCTGTAAAACAGGCTGATATTGTTATGATACTTGTGCCGGACGAACTTCAGGGCGACCTTTATAAAAATGAGATTGGGCCTAATTTAAAAAAGGGCGCGTATCTGGCATTTGCCCACGGTTTTAATATCCACTTCGGCCAGATTGTGCCGGACGCAAGCATCAATGTATTTATGGCTGCGCCAAAAGGCCCCGGGCATCTGGTGAGGCATGAGTATAGCAAGGGGAACGGTGTGCCTACGCTTATTGCGGTTCATCAGGACCATTCAAAAAACACAAAGGATGTGGCGCTTGCTTATGCGTCTGCCATAGGCGGCGGAAGGGCAGGCATTATTGAGACGACCTTCAAAGATGAAACAGAGACAGACCTTTTCGGAGAGCAGGCTGTTTTATGCGGCGGAGCAACAGCGCTTATTATGGCAGGCTACGAGACCTTGATAGAGGCGGGCTATCCCGAAGAGATGGCGTATTTTGAGTGTCTGCATGAATTAAAGCTCATTGTGGATTTAATATATGAAGGCGGCATATCAAACATGAGATATTCCATCAGCAACACAGCCCAATATGGCGACCTGACAAGGGGACCGCGGGTTGTAACAGAAGAAACAAAAAAAGAGATGAAGAAGATTCTCTATGAGATTCAAAACGGCGCATTTGCAAAGGAATGGATGCTGGAGAACAAGGCAAACAAGCCTGTGTTTACTGCGCTTACGAGAAAAGGGCAGGAGCATCCCATAGAAAAGGTCGGAGAAAAACTCCGCGCCATGATGGGTTGGCTTAAGAAGGGGAAGATCGTAGATAAGAGCAAAAATTAAGAAAGGACATTATGCGTATTCCATTGGCCAGGGAGGGTTACCCCTTTATCCTGGCCTCAATTTTTGTTACAATTGCTTTATGGCTCCTTGGTCTGCATGGGATTAGCTGGTTTTTTCTTGCGCTGACTATTTTTATCGTATCTTTTTTTCGCGACCCTGAAAGAGAAATACCTGCGGGGCCTGATTCCATTGTATCTCCTGCGGACGGCAGGATAATCATTGCGGAAAAAGTTTTTGAAGACCGTTTTTTGAAACAGGATGCGCTCAAGATAAGCATATTCATGAATGTCTTCAATGTTCATGTCAACCGGGCTCCGGCATCTGGAAAGGTGTTAGGTATTTTCTATAATCACGGCAAGTTCTTTTCCGCTGACAAGGATAAGGCGTCTCTTGAAAACGAACAGAATGCCTTGCTCATAGAGGCTGACAATGGAAAGAATTTCGTTGTAAACCAGATTGCCGGACTTATTGCCAGAAGGATAGTCTGTTACGCAAAACAAGGCGATGTTCTGGAAAAAGGGAAGCGGTTTGGCATGATACGATTCGGCTCAAGATTAGATGTGTATTTGCCCGTAGATTGCAGGATAAATGTAAAGATTGGCGATAAGGTAAAGGCAGGCAGATCAATAATCGGACACTGGAGGTAAAAATTATGATAGACGAAGAGATTAGAAGGCAGAAGCCGGTTGGCATAAAAAGGGGCATATATCTTCTCCCTAATCTTATTACATCGGCCAGCCTCTTTGGAGGATTTTACGCCATTATTGCGTCTCTGGATGGGGATTTTGACAAGGCGGCCATTGCCATCATTGTATCCGCCGTATTGGATGGATTAGATGGAAGGATTGCAAGGCTGACAAAGTCAACAAGCAAGTTTGGCGTTGAGTATGATTCTCTGGCAGATTTGATAGCATTCGGTCTTGCGCCAGGCATATTGATATTTACATGGGCGCTCAGGCCTTTCGGCAGATACGGCTGGCTGGCGGCATTTTTGTATGTGGTATGCGGCGCATTAAGGCTTGCCAGATTCAACATACAAATAAACACTATTGAAAGCAAAAGATTCAATGGGCTGCCGATCCCTGCCGCCGCAGCATTGGTGGCTGCAACTATCCTGATGTTCTACCACTTTGGACATGAGGATATAACAAAACATGTGACCATATTGATTATGGTCTATACCCTTGCATTCCTCATGGTGAGCAATGTCAAGTATTACAGTTTCAAGGAATTGGGGCCTGCCCAGCGCATGCCTTTTAAACTGTTGGTAGGGCTGATATTCTTGTTGATTGTTATAGCCGCGGAGCCGCAGGTGATGTTTTTTGTCTTAACCCTTGGCTATGTAGTATCAGGGCCGATTATTACATTGTGGGACAGAAAGGTAAAGAAGGCGGCGCAGCAGGAATTGCAGCATAAGGCAAGATAATATGGGTGATTTTGTAAAAATATTTGACACAACGCTTCGCGACGGCGAGCAGTCTCCTGGCGCTTCCATGAATGTAGAGGAGAAGGTAAGGATTGCGAAACAGCTTGCGCGTCTCGGCGTGGATGTGATTGAGGCCGGCTTTGCCATAAGCTCTCCAGGAGATTTTGAGGCTGTTCGAAGGATCAGCCATGAGGTGGAAGGCCCGGTTGTGTGCAGCCTTGCGCGGGCAAAGCCCGAAGATGTTGACAAGGCTTATGAGGCGCTTAAAGGCGCGCCGAAGCCGCGTATCCACACCTTTATCTCTACTTCGGATATCCATCTCAAACACCAATTCAGGATGACGCGGGAAGAGGCGAAAAAGCGCGCTGTGGAGATGGTGCGACGCGCAAAGGGTTATGTGGATGATGTGGAGGGGATTACGGACAATGTGTCTAACATAAATAAGGCTGTAATTTCCGTGCATTGCCATAATGACCTCGGCCTTGCGGTGGCCAATTCCCTTGCTGCGGTGATGAACGGCGCAAGGCAGGTGGAATGCACGATTAACGGCATCGGCGAGCGGGCAGGAAATGCCTCTCTGGAAGAGATAGTGATGATACTCAGGACGCGGCGGGATATCCTGAATATTGACACGAAGATTATAACCGAGCATATCCATCCTACAAGCAGGCTCATCAGCAGTATTACAGGCATAATGGTTCAGCCGAACAAGGCCATCGTGGGAGACAATGCCTTTGCCCATGAATCAGGCATTCATCAGGACGGTCTTTTAAAGGACAAGACCACCTATGAAATCATGAGGCCTGAATCCATCGGCCTCAGCCAGTCAACGCTTGTTATGGGCAAGCATTCGGGCAGACACGCGTTCAAGACGAGGTTGAAAGAATTGGGCTATGAATTGTCCGAAGAAAATCTCAATAAGGCGTTCGATAGATTTAAGATTCTTGCTGACCAGAAAAAGGAAATCTTTGACGAAGACATCGAGGCCATTGTCGCGGAAGAGATTTTACGCATAGAAATTCCCGAACGGTTCAGACTGGAAAAACTCCATGTTGCAAGCGGCACGGAAACGGTTCCCACGGCAATGGTAGAGATGTATATTGACGGCAAGCATGAAAAAGAGACAGGGGTCGGCGACGGGCCTGTGGATGCGGTGTATAAAACCATCGCAAAGATGACCGGGACAAAAAGCAGGCTCCTGCGCTATTCCGTGAACGCCATAACCGGCGGCACTGACGCGCAGGGAGAGGTGACGGTGC
>JACPZB010000011.1 GCA_016195725.1 Deltaproteobacteria bacterium
ATCTGGTTTGCAGCGAAAGGCTTCCACCACTCTTTTTAATCTCATCAAGAATCTTTTGATAGTCTGAAGGGTCAACCACTACAGCCACATCCTTGTGATTCTTGGCAGCAGCCCTTATCATTGTGGGCCCGCCTATGTCTATATTCTCAATTGCATCTTCAAGAGAGCAGCCTTTTGCAATCGTGTCTTCAAACGCATATAGGTTTACAACCACCATGTCTATGGGCAGGATGCCGTGCTCCTCCATTTGTTTTGCATGTTCAGCCTTTTCCCTCTGCCCCAATATGCCGCCGTGAATCTTGGGGTGAAGCGTTTTAAGCCTGCCGTCCAGCATTTCGGGAAAACCTGTATAGTTTGCTATGCCAATAACAGGTACCCCTGCCTTTTTTAAGAGATCAGCGGTTCCGCCAGTTGATATGATTTCAACGCCGAGTTTGGATAAATCTTTGGCAAAAGCCTCAATACCGCTTTTGTCTGTAACGCTGACAATTGCCCGCCTGATCTTCTTCATTCTTTATTTAACCCCCATTGTGATATGCGATTATCTCATATCCAACATCACCCCGGAAATGCCATTCCCTTCATAAACTCTTTTTGAAAATGCGCGCTTCCTGAAAGCGACAGGTATTTCGTCCGTATCGCAATATCCTCTGCCTCTTTTCTCTTTTCTTCCGAACACAATGCAAGTTTTGCGCCGTCAAGGGCTGCATCGCCGACAAATATAATTTTATCTATCCACTCTTTTTGCAGCACGCCTATTCGTATAAGACTCTCTTTTTTTATGTTACTTCCGAATGCGCCTGCTATAAACACCTTGTCAATCTTATCAGCGCTTATTTGAGCCTTTTTGAAAAGGAGCTTTATACCTGCCTGAATTGCAGCCTTTGCGAGTTGCAGCCCCCTTAAGTCTTTTTGTGTAATTACCACTTCTTTTTTTGCATCTTTGTAAAGCGCAAAGGCATTGCCCTCATTTGATTCCCGGATTTTATTGGCGAGGTTGCCTTCTATCTCATTTCTGTTTTTTATCCTGCCAGTTGTATCAATGACGCCTGCATTTAATAATTGGGCAATTATATCTATTATGCCAGAACCGCAGATGCCTTCTGGATTGGTATTGCCAATAACATCTAATATCAGCCTACCGTTTTCAATCTTTACACCCTGGATTGCGCCAGTGTCTGCTATCATCCCATATTTTATTGAACCACCCTCAAATGCGGGGCCTGCAGCAGCGGATGCGGCATATAGTTGACCATCGGAACATAACACAATCTCGCTGTTCGTGCCAATATCAATTGCCAAAGAAATATCTTTTGCTTTATGGATATTGGCAGCCAGGATAACAGCTACGGTATCCCCTCCTATAAAACCACCGATAAGAGGGAATACATAAAGCTCTGCATATCCCAATTCAGCAAAACCAACATCCTTTGCTGATAACTTTTTGGCATCCTTAAAGGCAGGACGATAAGGGATTTTGGCCAAAGAAACGGGAGATATGCCAAGGAGGAGATGTTCCATAACCGAGTTGCCAACAGCCACAACTATTTTTATATCCTCCGTTAAAAGAAGAGGCGCCTGCCCTATTATAGATCGGATAATATTGCGGCACGCCCTTACTGCATCCTGCTGAAGAACCCTTAATTGTGAGGTATCCTCAATGATACAATTTACCCTTGAGAGTATATCTTTTCCAAATCGTGACTGCGGATTTGGCAGTGAATCGGCATCTATCTCCTTGGCTGTATTCAGGTCTATTAAAGAGCCTACTATTGTTGTTGTACCTATATCAAAGGCGATGCCATATTGTGATGTGTGATGTGAGATATGAGATATGCGATTATCCTTTATCTCCATATCTCATATCGCCTTTTCATTATTTCGTTATCACAGGGCCTGCGCTGCTGAGGAGATATTTTATATCCTCGTCTTCAAAATGGAGGCCGATACCCAGATAAGGGGAGGAAAGTTTCAAGGTACTTACGAAATCATCATAACCGCCTACAATAAAAAAGTATTTGTTCAGGTTATAGGTCAATCCTGCCTTCAAATGCGGATTCCTCTTTGTATCAAAATCAAAGGCCTCAAAGGTAAACTTGAGGCGGTCCTTAAACATGTAGTAATCCATTCCCGCGCCGCCCGTTGATTCTATTATGCCTCCGCGAAGCACTAAATCCTTAAATCGCTTTGCCACCTGAATGCTGAACTTGAGGCTGTCAGCGGTTTTAACCTCTTTTGTTGTAGTGGTGGTTGTTCCCACCGTAGTTTCTCTTGTCTCGGTTGTCCTTCTGCCCGCCGGATCATGTATTGCTTCTATAAGATAATACTTATCTGCCTTTGGCTGAAGCCTAAGAGAGAGATAACTTTTTGTGTTGCTGCCATCAAAAAGATATTCGCCTCTATAGCCAATAAATGCCTTGAATGATTCAACCCTGCCAAGATAGCTGTTGATGCCCGTCAGGGTTTTGTTAAAGTTGTCATGGATAGTTGCATCATTTACCAATTTACCGAGGGTTCCTTCTCCCTTGTCTATTTTCTTGACAACGCTATTTATAGAGTTTATTGAATCATCTATCTTAGGCTCAACATTCTTGGCAAGTCTGTTTATTGTATCCATGGTCTCGCCCAGTTTGGTTGTTGCCTCCTTAAGATTGCCAAAACCTTCCTTGATTGTGCCTCTGTTTTCTGCAATAATCTGATTCAGGTTGTCTGTTACAGCCTTCAGACCGTCAGCTATTTCAGGTCCTTTCTCTTTGAGAACTCCGGAAAATGCCTCAAAATTGGTCATCATCCTTCCGAATTTCTCATCATTGGCCCTTACAATGTTATCAAGCCTTTCGGTAATATCCTCTATATTGGTTACAATATTTCTGAGGTTTGCCTCGCCCTCCTTCCCTCCTAATACATTAGCAAGGGATCCGCTCACCTTCTTAATATCAATAGCTACATCGCTTAAGATGGTTATAAGCTTATCCATGTCTGTATATGTGTTTATCCTCGTAAGCTCTCCGCCTATCTCTATAGATGCGGCATTAGGAGAGCCTGGAATAAGTTCAACATATCTCTCGCCCAAGAGGCCCTTTGTCTTCAGCACTGCGGTAAAATCTTTTCCTATCTTTACATCAGGATGTATCCTTAATACAACCTTGGCCTTATTGTTCTGCAAGGCGATATCTTTTACCCTCCCCACCTCAACGCCCGCCACCCTCACCGATGCATCTCTGTCAAGACCTGCCACAGAATCAAATCTTATATATATCTCGTAACCCTCAGGCCTGCCGAACTGTATGCCGCCGACTCGAAGCGACATGTAGACAAGCAGTATTATCCCTATAAGAACGAAGATACCTACCTTTGCCTCAGGAGAAAATTTTAACATATCAAATCACCTTTATAGGTCCTTCTGCTTTACCTTCTAAAAACTGCCTTAATATTGGATTTGGACAGCTTTTCATATAATCCACATCACCCTGCTCCACAATCCTTCCCTCATGCAGCATGGCAATTTTATCCGCTATCTTATAGGTTAATGGTATATCATGGGTTATAACAATATAGGTTGTCTTTAAGTTCCTCTGAGTATCCAGGATAAGAGTTGCGACATTATCAGACATGACCGGGTCAAGACCTGTTGTAGGCTCGTCAAAAAGCACTATCTCGGGGTCCATGGCAACAGCCCTTGCGAGACCGACCCTCTTTTTCATCCCGCCGCTTAAGTCCGCAGGCATCATGTTCTCAACATTTTTGAGACCAACTAATCTGAGTTTTTCTATGATAACCTTTTTTAATGCAACTTCAGACATCTCAGCATGCTCTCTTAACGGAAAGGCTACATTTTCTGCCACGGTCATAGAATCAAAAAGGGCTGCGCCCTGAAAAAGCATGCCAAACCTTCTCCGCACCTCGTTCAACTCTCTCTCGGTCATTTTGGTAATATCCTGACCGTCCAAGAGCACATCACCGGAGTCAGGCTTCAAAAGACCGATGATATGTTTTATAAGAACGCTTTTTCCTTCGCCGCTCCTGCCGATGATGACTGTTATCTTCCCCTTTTCCATCTCCAGATTTACGCCATCAAGAACCTTTTTGCTGTTAAAGGATTTTTTAAGGTCAATTATTTTTATCATATAACCGTAATCGTTGCGGGCTAACGCAAGAAATGGTTTTAGACAAGGCGGACGAGGAGGAAAACCGCAGACATACTTCTTAGTATGTTGAGGATTTTCCGAGAAGTCCAACACAGTATAAAGACATTTATTGCGTTAGCATTAAAACATCACCGAGGTAAGGAAATAATCAGCAACTAATATCAATACGCATCCGAGCACAACAGATTTGGTGGCCGCTTCACCCACCCCGGCCGCGCCGCCCATGGTATTAAAGCCGTGATAGCAGGCAACAAGGGAGAGTATAAGACCGAAGACAGATGCCTTTATAAGGCCGTCAAATATGTCGTGAGGCTTTACGAAATCCACAGTCCTGCCGATGTAAACGCCGGAATTGATGCCAAGCATCTTAACGCCCACAAAATAACCCCCAAGCACTCCGACAAAATCGGTGACAACAGCAAGCACAGGCATCATAAGCACCCCTGCCAGAATTCTTGGAGAAACCAGATATTTTATGGGGTTTACAGCCATTGTATAAAGGGCGTCTATCTGCTCCGTAACCCTCATTGTGCCGAGTTCTGTTGCCATTGCAGAGCCTGCCCTGCCTGTAACCATAAGGCCTGTTAAAACAGGCCCAAGCTCTCTTGCCATGCTAAGGGCAACGGTGGGGCCAACAAGACTTTCTGCCCCGAATCTCTTTAAGGCATTATAACTCTGCAGGGCCAGGACAGCGCCGGTAAATGCGCCTGTAAGGATAACGACAAATAAACTCTTTACGCCGACAAATTCCATCTGCCTAAAGGCATTCCGCAATTTTAAAGGCGGCACAAAGAGCCATATAAAAGCCTGAAACAGCATAAGGGCCATTCCGCCAGAGGTGTTTACCACCCTTCCTGCCCATTTGCCTATAATTTCAAAAAGCTCTCTCACCTGAAAATACCGCTTTGATTAAGATTGTCATTCCCGCAGTCTTTAAGCGGGAATCCAGAGTCTTTCTGTTTTCGCCAGTATCGCAAAAGACACTGGATGCGTCCCCGAATGTTTCGGTCGGGGATAAAAGCACTCCTCGATAAAGACATTCGGGGACGCATGACAGTTATTAAATTTTCATCCCTCTTTGTGAGCCAACGGCTCATGGATGTTTCATACATAAACCCTCGGAACCCTGCTTGTTATGCCGCAGAGTATCTCGTAGGGTATCGTACCTGCCTTTTCCGCAAGCTCATCAACTTGGATCTCATCATTCCCCTGTTTTCCAATGATTACTGCCTCGTCGCCTACGCTTACGCCTTTTATGTGAGTGACATCCAGCATCGTAATATCCATACAAATTGTTCCAGCAACCCTTGCCCTTTGCCCTCTTATAAGAACCTCTCCTTTATTAGAGAGATGGCGCGGATAACCGTCTCCATAACCTATGGGTATTGCAGCTATAATACCCTCTTTTTTAGTAATATATTTTCTTCCGTAGCTCACAGAGAAACCCTTTGGTACATCTTTAAGCTGAATAATCTTTGTAACCAATCTCATAACAGGCTTGAGCTTTATCTTTTTCATCATCCGTCGGGTTGGATATACACCATACAGCATTATGCCAGGCCTCACCAGATTAAAGTGGGACGGATTATACTCTAAAAGAGCAGCGCTGTTTGCAATATGCTGAAAGTGCGGTTTAAACGCAAGCTTCTGAATAACTTTCAGTGCCTTCAGAAAAATGGCTAACTGCTCCCTTGAAAAACCTTTATTTTCTTCATCTGCCTCTGCAAAATGGGAAAGGATGCCGTCTACCTCAAGATTGGCAAGCCTTTTCAATTTTTGAAAAAATGGCTCTACTTCCTCAGGAAGCAGTCCCAGCCTGCCCATGCCGGTATCTATTTTTACATGGACCTTTATCTTCCTGCCTGTTTTGCTTGAAAAATTATTTAACTGATGGGCAGTGTCTATATCAAATATTACTGGCGTTAGGTTATATTTCACAATATCTCTTCTTTGGCCTGTATAAATACCTCCCAGAATAATGACTGGCGCTTTAACTCCAGCCTCTCGTAATTTAATGCCTTCTTCACAGATAGCAACGCCAAAAAATTTACATCCAGCCTGCCCCAGTGCTTTTGCTGTTTCTACTGCCCCGTGACCATAGGCATTGGCCTTGACTACTGCAAGAATATCCACTTCTTTGGCTATATTCTTTTTTACTTGTAAAAAATTTGACCTGATCGCAGCCCTGTCTATAATTGCAAGCGTTGGCCTGCCCCCTAAATATACCTTTGTTTCCAAGATTATAAAAACCCCTTCTTATAGCAATAGCTTTAGAGTTACAGAAAAAGGTAAACAACCACTGTGGCTTTACCCTCACACCAAAATCTTTGATGTGGGGGATGAACAGACGGGGCTTTCTGGTGTGGTGGTAAAATTAGTCGTGCTAAGAATGCCCTATTAAAGCATATATTTAATACATCATTTGGAGGGTAGTGTAAAGGAAAAATTATTGTAATTTGATGGGATAATGAAAGGTAAGTGGTCTGCTTACGACTCACTACTTACAGTTTTTAGAGATTGTTTGCCAATGCCTTAAGGCCTTTTATCTGTTTCAGCTTTTTTAATGCCTGCCCTTCTATCTGACGCACCCTTTCTCTGGATATGGCAAGCCTGTCCCCTATCTCCTGTAAGGTTAAGGTAGGTTCTGCCATCATTCTATGTTCAACCACATAGCGCTCTTTTTCATTGAGAACCTGAAGGGCATTTGACACCTCTGCCTTTACAATCCTCTGATCTTCAGCCATTGCAAGGGTGTCCTCTTGATTCTGAGACGGATCAGTGAGCATATCAAGATATGTGGTTTCTTCATCTCCAATCTCATTATTCAAGGATACATCGCGGCATTCAGCATCTATGACATCAGGCTTAACAAACACTCTCTGTGCATCATGTTTTTCTAAAGATTCGATGGTTGCACCATTCTTATTGAGCCGATAAAAGAGCCTCTTTTTAAGGGCAGCAGTTCCTTTATTTACAAGACTCCAATTTTTTAAGATAAATGCCTGGATATGAGACCGTATCCACCAAACTGCATAGGTAATCAGGCGATAACCTTTGTATGGGTCAAACTTCTTTACTGCCTTCATGAGGCCAATATTCCCTTCCTGGATAAGGTCGGCCACTCTTAGCCCATAATTTCTGTATTCCACGGCAATCTTCACAACAAACCTCAGATTAGAGGCTATGAGTTTATGGGCAGCATTTAGGTCATTATGCTGTTTAAAACGGACAGCAAGTTCAAACTCCTCGTCTGCTGACAGGAGAGGAAATCTGTTGACCTGCGCAAGATATGATTGCAGAGAATTTGATAATACAAGTTGTGTCATAAAAGAAGTTACAAGTTGCAAGTAAAACTTGAATCTTGCAACTTGTCGCTTGCAACTATGGTCTGGGTTATTTACCCCGCTACATACTTTATAAGCGGATTGGCATACAGCAGAATCAATGCTATTACCAGCGCATATATAGCCAGGGATTCGATCATTGCCAGACCTACCAGCATGGTAGTCAGTATCTTTCCTGAAGCGCCAGGATTTCTTGCAATACCCTCTACTGCGCCCCTTACCGCATTTCCCTGGCCAAGACCAGTTCCAAAGGCAGCGATCCCCATTCCAAAACCAGCGGCTATGGCAATTGCTGCAAAGAATAAAACATTGCCGCCAGATGACTTTGCCCCTTCTTCAGCGGCCATTACAATCTGAGCATGACTTGACATAAAAATAATCGCAATGGCGACCGCCAATAGTAATTTTTTCATCCTTACCTCCTTGTTTTATGATTTCGGATTTCGGAATTTGGATTTTGGATTGCGGACTCAAAATTACAAATCCGAAATTCGCAATCCGCAAGTACACCTAATGTGCCTCTTCCAATGCGCTGCCAATATACATCATGCTGAGTAAAGAAAAGATAAATGCCTGAATAAATACAACCAACACTCCGAGGGCAGTTGAAAGTGCTAAGAGCGGATAGGCCAAAGGCATAAGCACCACCAATATCCCAACAATAAGCTCATGGCCCATCATATTACCAAAAAGACGGAGAGATAGCGAAACAGGTCTTACGAAATGGCTAATTACTTCTATGGGTATCATCAAGGGCGCAAGCCACCAGACAGGGCCTATAAAGTGCCTCATATATTTAATCCCATGTTCCTTGACGCCAATTATATGCGTGGCGCAAAATACAATGATAGCAAGACCTACAGTAGTATTTAGGTTCGCTGTGGGCGGAAGAAACCCTGGTATTAAACCAAGAAAATTGGAAATAAGGATATAGATGCCGAATGTTGCAATAAGGGGAAAATATTTCTTGCCGTGCTGCCCCATGGTCTCTTCTACAAAATTTTTTATGCCTTCCACAATAAGTTCTGCAACACTCTGACTGACCTTATGAGGAATCAGCTCCAATCTTTTGGAAATAAAATAGCTCACCACTCCAAGACATACAATTATATAGAACATAAATGCCGTATGTGCCGGCAAACCAAAGAGGGGAAGTATAATCTGCGGATGCATATCAGACTGACTCCCTTTTTGCAAAATATATTGTTGTTGTCAGTGTATTTATCATTATTACACTTAAACCGATTATAAGCCCTATAGGGGCTGCAAGATTTTTTGAAACCAATACACCGATAATAAAAAGCGTTGCAATAAGCCTCAAATAGTATCTCTTCATAACAAAGCTCTGCGCCTTATCAGGCTTAAATAAAAACCCGCTTTTTATAGTCCTTGCCAATACAGAAAGATTTATTATACCGATGACTGTTCCCATAATGACACTTATTGCAAAAAATGTTGAAGCAGCTATTATGCTGACGATAAATACAACCAACGCAACAATCAAATTCCCAACCCCAATCCTTATAAACAGCGGATTGAGCGCATCAAAATTAACAGGAATAGTTTTAGAAGCCATATTGTTTGATCAAACTGTAGAGGTTTCTAAAGCCTGCTATGATGCCAATTATCAAAAATATTATGGTAAGCCACGGCTTGGTAGAAAAAATCTTGTCCAGGTAAACACCTATATAAAGCCCCACAAAGGTGGCGACTACCATGGAAATACCTGCGGTTGACACCCACACCAGCCTTTTAAGGAAGCCTTTATTATCTTCTTCCATGCCTTACCAAAGTGTTGCTGTATAACATGGATAAAAATCTAAGTCAATAATTTTTTGCTTCATGGCGACATGCTTAGTGTGCCTCTACTAAAAAACTAAGCATGGTGCCGGAGGGGGGAATCGAACCCCCATGGGGTTGCCCCCGCGGGATTTTGAGTCCCGTGCGTCTACCAGTTTCACCACTCCGGCATATGTGGTTTTCAAACTAACATAAGGATATTTTAGCTGTCAAGATAAACCATAACCCTATACCTTGACAAATTCACTTAGGCATTGAGCAATCTTTATATCCCGCTTTTAAAATGCCTGAAGGAGTTAAGAAAGGATATAAAGGAATTAGCAGGCGATATAAAAAAACTCGGCAAGGTTAAAGCTAAAACAAAGGCTATATGTTAATTCAGAAGTAGAAAATTACCAGCCATCTATTAAAAAATCCATTTCCTTTTAGCGATGGATTAAAGAGGCCGCTATGTCTGAACACTGTTCTGGTTTAAACACACGAACCTACCAGAATATTACTAACAGAAGGCAGTATATAATAGCGAGAGATTTGGGACGTTCTTTTATTCCCCGTCCACACTTGACAAACCGAAAATTAGTGCTTTACTTAGATCTATTCCGCAACAACTATATATCAACTATACATGACGTCAGTCTATAAGGTGTCGTGGTTTCTTTAAAGAAAGGAGGTTTCTCTTATGCCAGAACGTTCATTTGGTTTACAGGCGCCGCCATCCCTTGGCGTATCCAGGAAAAAACGCTATGCAATGGTAGTTGACTTAAGGCGGTGCATAGGCTGCATGGCCTGCGTGCTTGGCGACAAGGCGGAGTTTGAGGTGCCGCTTGGGGTGTGGAGGACATGGGTAAGCGTGAGGACAGTCGGGCAATATCCTCATGTGAAAAAACACTTCCTGCCGCGTCTCTGCAACCACTGCGACGATCCGCCGTGCGTAAGGGCCTGTCCTGTGCAGGCGACATACAAGCATGAAGAAGGTTTTGTGTTGCAAAGATACGAACGGTGCATAGGGTGCAAGGCATGCATGGTTGCCTGTCCCTACAATGCAAGGCATATCCTTCCCAAAAGAGGCAATCCGAATCTGCCGACAAATGTAGTTGACAAATGCACATTCTGTTTTCACAGGGTGAGCCAGGGGCTTGTGCCTGCATGCGCCCAAACCTGCATTGGAAGGGCAAGGATATTCGGCGATATAAACGATCCTAACAGCGAGGTTGCCAAGCTTGTGGCAGCCAATTCAACTATTGTCCTTAAGCCTGAGATGGGAACGAAGCCGCAGATATATTACATCATGCCAAATCAAAAGAGCATAACTCAGGAAGTTGGCTTGCTTGAAGAACCGGCAGATGTAAAAGAAGACAGAATGGCGCACAGGGAGCATTTCGGCCTTTATTTTTAAACCACAATTTTGTAGAGACTTGCTGCTTGCGTCTCTACATCAA
This sequence comes from Deltaproteobacteria bacterium, assembly GCA_016195725.1. Taxonomy (GTDB): domain Bacteria; phylum Desulfobacterota; class GWC2-55-46; order UBA9637; family UBA9637; genus UBA10170. Next base: position 10,732 of record JACPZB010000011.1, read on the forward strand.
GGAGGTTTTTATGTTAGATTATCAAGTTTTTCACACCATCCCCTGGGGGATGAGGATAGCGATATATTTCTGGCTGGTGGGCGCGAGCGCAGGCTCATTTGTCATATCAAGCCTCGGCTGGGTGTTCGGCGTAAAAAAATATAAGCCCATTGCCCTGCCTGCGTCAATCACTGCCATTATCCTTCTCTTGATCGTCCCCATTATCCTTATACTTGACCTTGGAAAGCCTGAGAGGTTCTGGTATCTCTTAAGGCCTGACTTCTGGCATGCATCTTCGCCCATGGCATGGGGCACGCTCCTCATATCGGCCTACCCGGGCGCAATGCTCATCTATAGCTGGTTTGTCTATAAAGAGAATGAATTCCAGGCAAAGGTCTGGGGGATTTTATCCATTATACTGGCTGTGTCTACACACTGGTATACCGGCATTGTTATGGCGCTCAATCCTTCAAGAGAGATAAATCACACCTCCCTTGCGCCAATCCTGTTTTTGACAGGGGCGTTTGTATCCGGTATCGGTTTTCTCATCATAGTCCTTTTCATAAGGAATTTATTTCTCCCTGCTGATAAACAGGTTGGCGTAGAAATGTTCACAGGCAGGCATGGGAAGGCTTATGGCAGGGGGTCTTGTATTTGACCTGTTTTTGATATTCTCGGAATTTCTCCAGATGA
>JACPZB010000078.1 GCA_016195725.1 Deltaproteobacteria bacterium
AAAGAAAAGGTTGAGGTTTAGGTGGGTAAAAAAATAAAACTTACAAGCTACGCATCCTGCGCGGGTTGAGCAGCAAAGATGGGGCATGATGCCCTGGCGCAGGTTCTGCGCCATTTGCCAAAGGTTATAGATAAAAATCTCATTGTAGGCGCTCAACATGCCGATGACGCAGGGGTCTATAAACTCACTGACGATATTGCTGTTGTTAATACTCTGGATTTTTTTCCGCCGATTATAGACGACCCTTACACATTCGGCCAGATATCTGCCGCAAATGCCTTAAGTGATGTCTATGCAATGGGCGGTGTGCCGAGGCTTGCCATGAATATAGTTGCCTTTCCGGCGGGCCTTGACCTCTCTATACTTCAGGAGATTATTAAGGGAAGCACCGATAAATTAAAAGAGGCCGGAGTTATTCTTGTCGGCGGCCATTCCATAGAGGATAAAGAGATAAAATACGGGTTGTCTGTTACAGGTCTTGTGCATCCTCAAAAGGTAATCACAAATGCAGGCGCAAAGCCGGGAGATAAACTTGTTCTTACCAAACCCATTGGTGTTGGCGTTATAACAACAGCATTAAAAAACGGAAAGATCAAACCTGAAGATGTGCAGGATGCCATAGAATTTATGAAGGCTTTGAATGATAAATCATCGGCTATTATGCAGGAGATTGGCGTAAATGCCTGCACGGATATTACAGGCTTCGGCTTTTTGGGTCATGCAATGGAAATGGCAGAGGCGAGTAGGACAGGCGTCTCGCCTGTCAACATTGCTTTGGTATTCAACATAAAAAATATGCCATTCTTTCCAAAGGCCATAGAACTGGTCAAAAAATCAAAAAACCATCCAAAGACAATCAAATCAAACAGAGAATATCTGGCAGATAAGATAAAGATGTCGGATAGTGTCACACCTGAGCAGGCAAATCTCCTATATGACCCTCAGACATCAGGCGGGCTTTTGATATCTGTGCCATCTGAAAGGTCTCAAAAGTTGCTTGAACGACTTTTTGCAGCTAAAGTATCAGCGTCGATGATAGGAGAGGTTATCGCAAAAATAGACAGACCAACTCTCACAGTAAAAAGTTAAATAGAGAGGTTGTTATGTTGCTCTATCTCGTTCAGCATGCAGAGGCGAAGAAAGAAGAGGAAGACCCTCAACGCAGTCTTTCGGAAAAGGGCCTTGCGGATATTAAAAATGTAGCCTCCTATGCTCAGAGATTGAATATCAAGGCAAGTCAGATAGTCCATAGTGGAAAGACCAGGGCTTTGCAGACCGCTTCAATTCTGGCTGAATATCTAAAGCCTGAAAAGGGCATTTCTGATGTAGATGGATTGGGCCCATTGGATAACCCTCACATCTGGTCTGAGCGCATTGCTAAATTAAAAGATGATACGATTATTGTAGGTCATCTCCCGCATTTAGGCAGGCTTGCCTCATTGATCCTCTGTAATGATCAGGAAAAGAATATAATAAGCTTCAAGATGAGCGGTATTGTATGCCTCAAGAAATTTGGAGACAGCGGTTGGTCTGTAGAGTGGATGATAACGTCAGAGTTAATTAGATAACACCCTTTACCCAGTTATGAACGACAAGTTTGACTGCATAGTCATCGGCGCCGGGCCTGCCGGCATTGCCTGTGCCTACACTCTGGCAAAGGCAGGCTTGAATGTCATTGTATTTGAAAGAGGAGAATATCCCGGTTCAAAGAACGTTTCCGGCGGAGTTCTGTATTCAACTATCCTCAATAAGCTTATCCCTGAATTTTGGAAAGATGCGCCTGTGGAAAGGCATGTATCTAAAAGGCGTTATTCCATCCTTTCCAAAGATTCTGAAATGGCTCTGGAATTGAGCTTTGACAGCTTCAACAACCCTTCCTATAACAACAGCTTTACAGTATTGCGCGCAAAGTTTGACCGGTGGTTTGCGAAAAAGGCAGAAGATGCAGGGGCTTTTGTTTTGGCCGAAACTGTGGTGGACGATTTTATCTGGAATGGCGACAAGGTTATCGGCGTAAAGGCGCGGAGAGAGGGAGGGGATATTTATGCAGATGTAGTTGTGTGCGGAGAAGGCGCAAATTCACTCCTCGCGGAAAAAGCAGGTCTGAAAAAGAAGCCGACAGACCATCAGATGATAACTGCAGCAAAGGAGGTCATAAGCCTTCCGAGAGAGGTTATAGAAGATAGATTCAATCTTGAGAATGATGAAGGTATGACAATGGAATTTTTCGGCGATGCGGTGAAAGGTATGATCGGCTCCGGTTTTATCTATACCAACAGAGATTCATTCTCAGTCGGAATTGGCTGTCCGATAGCTGTCATGAAAAAACATGGTATGAGGCCGAATGACCTTCTGGAGGCATTCAAGGCGCATCCGATGGTCAAGAAATTTTTAAGGGGAGGGAAGACAGAGGAATTATCAGCGAAGATGATCCCTGAGCCGGGTTATAAAAACCTTCCAAAACTTGCCGCATACGGCCTCTTGCTCACAGGTGACTCGGCGGGTTTTGTGAATCCTTCACTCTATCGTGAAGGCTCAAACATGGCAATGGCATCAGGTGTGATGGCTGCGGAGACGATCCTTGAGGCAAAAGAGAAGGGAGATTTTTCAGAAGCTGGGTTGAGCGGCTATGTAAAGAGATTGAACGAGAGCTTTGTGATGAAGGATTTGAAGAGATACGGCGATGCGCCGGAAAAATTATCGGATACTCCTGAACTTTTCAAAGAATACCCGGATGCAATCTTGAAAATGGCGGAAGGCTATTTCACCGTATCCGGTTTGTCAAAGGCAGAGATGCAGCGGGTTGCGCGAAAGGATTTTAAGGATACGATATCCGTTTGGAAATTTTTGTGGGATATGTATAAGATGAGAAGGACGATAGTATGAGTCAGGAGTCAGAAGTCAGGAGTCAGGAGAAAGGTATAAAAGATTTTTTACAGCTACTTCAGTCAAGGACACTTGCTGAAAAGCTATATCTTGTCAGGTTTAAGACAGACACAGAGAGTCATCTGAAGGTTGACCCTGAGAAATGCAAGCCGTGCAAGGATAGAGACTGCATCTACATCTGTCCGGCGGATGTTTATAAATTGGATGAAAAAGAGAATATCGTAATCTCTTTTGAAGCCTGCCTTGAATGCGGCACATGCAGGATTGCGTGCGAATTTATAGATTGGAAAAATCCTAAAGGCGGATATGGGGTGTGTTATAGGTATGGATAGTTTAATAAAACATCCATGAGCCATTGATTCACAAAGGGGAATGAGAATCTATCACCCTCCCCGACCCATCCTTCGGATGGGTGCCCCGCTTCGTTGTTGCTGCGGCTTCTGCGCTCAACATACTATAAAAAGTATGCCTCGCTTGAAGCCTTGCCCCGCCTTGCATCTGGGACATTTTTGAGCGTGAACTGGCTGAAGATTAGACGCCGTGAGTCAGTAAAACCAATAAGTGAAAACCAATTTATGAAAGACATCATCATAGCCAGCGCAGTCAGAACACCCATTGGAAGTTTCAACGGGGCATTGAGCAATATCCCTGCTCCACGGCTTGGTAGTATTGCTATTGGCGAGGCTATAAAGAGGGCAGGCATCAAACCGGAGGATGTGGATGAAGTTATTATGGGAAATATCCTTTCTGCCGGTCTTGGCCAGGCCCCTGCGCGGCAGGCTGCTATTGGCGCGGGTTTGCCGCATGATGTAAATTGTCTCACAGTCAACAAGGTCTGCGGTTCAGGCTTAAAGGCAGTAATGCTTGCAGGGCAGGCAATTGCATTGGGCGATGCGGAAATAATCGTTGCCGGCGGCATGGAGAACATGAGCCGAGCGCCGTATCTTCTGCAGAAGGCCAGATTCGGCTACAGGATGGGAGATGGCGAGATTATCGATAGCATGATTAAGGACGGCCTCTGGGATGTTTATAATAATATCCACATGGGTTCATGCGCGGAAATCGTTGCCGAGAAATATAATATCAGCAGGGAAGAACAGGACAGATATGCATTGCAGAGTTATCAAAGGGCGCTTGAGGCTCAAAAGAATGAATATTTCAGCGAAGAGATTATTCCAATAACCGTGCCTATTGGCCGGGATAAATTTGAAAGTTTAACTATGGATGAGGAACCCACAAGACATGACCTTTCAAGGTTTAAAGGGCTTATGCCGGTTTTTAAAGAGAATGGCGGAATAACAGCGGGAAGCTCCTCAAAGATAAGCGACGGCGCGGCAGCAGTTGCTGTGATGTCAGGAGATAAGGCAAAAGAGCTTGGCATAAGGCCGATGGCTAAAATAATCGCCTATGCGTCACAGGGTGTGGAGCCTCATATGTTCAGCATTGCGCCTGTCGGCGCTATAAATAAGGTTCTGGATAAGGCAGGGCTTGGCATAAAAGATATTGACCTCTTTGAGATAAACGAGGCGTTTGCAGCATCAATCCTTGCAGTGATAAAGGAGCTGAATCTCAATGAGGCTCAAGTGAATATTCACGGCGGAGCTATTGCCCTGGGACATCCCATCGGTGCGAGCGGAGCAAGAATTTTGACAACCCTCCTCTACGCCATGAAAAGGAAGAATGCCAAAAGGGGCATTGCCGCCATCTGCATCGGCGGGGGTGAGGCGGTGGCAGTGCTGGTGGAGAGGAATTGACAAACGCAATCTTTGGCCAAATACTGTGTCAAATCTGGCTGTCTAAATACTCACATACCTAAAAGAGTATGCTCCGTTTTATCCAGCCAGCTTTTCCTTGTCCCCTGATAGAAACTTTCAGGGGCAGGCTTTGGCTCAAATCTTGTGTTTGCATGTAATCAATAAAAAAGGAATACTTTTATCAAGGTAAGGATATATGACCATCAAAACTATCGGCATAATCGGCGCTGGAACTATGGGTTCAGGTATTAGTCAGGTCATGGCTTTGGCAGGCTTTGAAGTTATTATGATGGATATTAAGGATGAGTTTATTCGGAGGGGAATGGAGAATATAAAAAATGGCCTTAACAAGATGCTTGAGAAGGCGAAGATAACCGCACAGCAAAAAGAGGATACGCTGGCAAGGATTCGCACAACCACAAGACTTGAAGAAATGGCCAATGCGGATTTTATCATAGAGGCCGCATCTGAAAAGGAAAGCCTCAAACTGGATATTTTTAGAAAACTGGACTCTATATGCAAAAAAGATATTATCCTTTCCACTAACACATCCTCCATACCCATTACCCGCATCGGCTCCGCAACAAAGCGGTCCGATAAGGTCATCGGCATGCACTTTATGAATCCTGCGCCTGTTATGAAACTTGTGGAGATAATAAGAGGCAGAGATACTTCCGATGAAACATTTGCAGCTGTAACAAGCCTTACAGAGAAGATTGGCAAAACGCCTGTGGAATCCAAAGACCGTCCCGGCTTTATAGTAAATAGAATCCTCATGCCGATGATAAACGAGGCAATTTTTGCGTTGATGGAAGGGGCGGCATCCAAAGAGGATATTGATACTGCGATAGTTCTCGGCACGAATCAGCCCATCGGGCCGCTGGCTCTGGCAGATTTAATCGGCCTTGACACAGTTCTGTCCATCATGGAAAGCATATATAAGGAAACAAAAGATCCAAAGCAGCGCCCCTGTCCATTGCTGAAAAGATATGTGGATGCAGGGTGGCTGGGAAGAAAGACCGGCCATGGGTTTTATAAATATGAGATATGAAGAATATCGCACAAAAACTTGCAGAATATAGCCATGCCTTAAAATACAAAGACCTTCCGGATGATGTAATTCATGAAGTAAAAAGAAGGGTTATAGATTCCCTTGGCTGCGCAATTGGCGCGTTCGATAGCGAGCCTGTAAAGATTGCAAGACAAATTGCCCAAAACGCAGCAACCCCTCACCCTGCCCCTCTCCCGCAAAGGGAGAGGGGATTAAGGGGTTTCTCTGGCAGGGAGAGAGGGGAAAGGGCAGCCACTATATTTGGCACAGATATCAAAACATTGCCCGACCTTGCAGCATTTGCCAACGGTGTTGCCATCCGCTATCTGGATTATAACGACACCTATCTCTCCAAAGAGCCTGCCCATCCCAGCGACAATATCTCTGCCTGCCTTGCGGTTGCAGAGGCATTTAATAAAAGCGGAAGGGATTTGATTACAGCTATTGCGCTTGCCTATGAGGTCCAGTGCAGGTTGTGCGATGCCGCATCGCTAAGGCAAAGGGGTTGGGATCATGTTACCTACGGTGCTTTTTCTTCCACCCTTGCCGCAGCTAAGCTAATGAATCTGAATATTGAGAAGACAGTTCATGCGCTCGGTCTGGCAGGTGTTGCAAATATTGCCTTGCGGCAGACAAGGGTGGGTGAGCTTTCCATGTGGAAGGGGTGCGCCTTTGCCAATACAGCAAGGAATGCAGTCTTTGCTGTTATGCTGGCAAAAAACGGCATGACGGGACCTGCGCCGATATTTGAAGGTGAAAAGGGATTTATGAAACTGGTTTCAGGGTCTTTTGAACTTGAAGGGTTTGGCGGAAAGAAAAGGCCGTTCAAAATTCTTGATACATATATAAAATTCTATCCCGCTGAATATCACAGCCAGAGCGCTATACAGGCAGCTTTGCAGTTAAGGAAAAAAATTGTAGCGCAGGGCTTTAGCCTTGCGAGGGATATAAAATCTATTGAAATAAAAACCTTTAACGCGGCTTATGAAATCATAGGTTCAGGGCCTGAGCGATGGAATCCAAAAACACGGGAAACAGCAGACCACAGCCTTCCTTATTGCGTGGCTGTGGCTTTGATGGATGGAGAGGTGGGTTTAAAACAGTTTGCAGAAAGGCGCATAAAAAGTCCAGGACTGCATAGGCTTATTCAGAAGGTAGGGATAGTAAGGGATAGAGAATTAAACAGGCAGTATCCAGAGGCAATGCCGAATCTTATAAGAATCATTACAAAGGACGATAGACAATTCTCAAACAAGGTTACCTATCCTAAAGGCCATCCCAAAAATCCTATGACAGATAAAGAGGTGGAAGAAAAATTCAAGACATTGGCAAAAGGTCTTGTTTCAGCAAGGGATGTTGATAAGATATTGTCTATTCTATGGACTCTTGAAGAGTTAAAGAATTTAAGGAAACTTTTTCCTACCCTCTCTACTGGTGAGAGAGGGAAAGGGTGAGGGGGTATTTAAAATTGAATTCCAAATCAAGATATGATAAAGGATTCGTATGCCTGCCGTCAATGTCATGCTTGCCTTCAGGGAATATCTTTTACTTCCTTATTTTGAAAAAACCTAACTTTTACTTGCAAGTTTATTGTTTTTATTTAGTTTTTTCTGATACAGATAGACAGCCCTGTTGTGCTCTTGAAGGGTTCGGGAGAAGTTATGCGAGCCGTTGTTCTTTGAAACAAAATAGAGGTATGTATCAGCAGATGGGTTGATTGCAGCCTCAAGGCTTCTCCTCCCCGGATTCGCAATCGGGCCGGGCGGGAGCCCATAGATCTGATAGGTATTGTACGGTGTCTTGGTTAAGAGATGTCTCCGTGTCAGATTTCCATTAAAATTCTTGATTCCATAAATAACGGTTGGGTCGCTTTCAAGCCTCATGCCTTTTCTCATCCTATTGTGAAAAACTGCGGAGATGAGAGGACGCTCCACACCATCACCCGATTCTTTTTCTATGATAGATGCCAATGTGACAATTTGCCTTTTTGACATCTTCAATCCATACGGCTTTTTGAAGCTCACCTCGCTGTATACCTGATTGAACCTTTGCGCCATCTTGCGAATAACCTCTTCAGCGCCCATCCCTTTTGTAAATCTGTATGTGTCGGGGAATAGATAGCCCTCGACGCTGCTGCCGTCTATGCCAAGCGATGTTGCAAAGACGGTATCGGTAGCCTTTGTTATGAATTCATCCTTTTCTATAAGGTCTATATTGCTGAGAAGTATTGCAACCTCTTTAATGTTATAACCTTCCGGTATGGTAAGGGTGTAGTTTTTTACCTGTCCTTCTATCATCATATCCAGCACCTCTGTGGGAGGCATTGTTGTCGTAAATTCATACTCGCCGGCCTTTATCTTTGTTATTGCCCTCTTAAACTTTGCAAGGAGTGAGAATTTGCCAGCGTCTGTAATAACACCTTCCTTTTCCAATTCTCTGGCGATAGTGTTAAAACTTGCCCCTTGTTGAATCAAGATAGTTCTTACGCTCTTTTCTTTGGACGGCGGCGTATAAAGAAAAGTATAGATGTGCATTGCGATAAGGAGGAAAATGGTTAATGCGGATATGATAATTGACTCGGTTTTCATTGGAAGATAAAGGGTATAGGCTATGGGTTCTATTTTTTGCCTATTGGCCATTGCCTCGTGACCATAGCCTGTATTGACTAACCTGCCGATGGGCAGTTTGCGCAGGGAGACTGCTTGTCGTCCTTCTTGCCAGCCCCTGCGCCGCATGTTTTATTTGCAGTATAATCTGTTTTATGCCAGCCTGAGCCTTTCAGCGCAAATGAGGATTGTGACATCAGTTTTTCCACTTTCTTGGATGAGCAATATATGCACTCTTTGAGAGGTTTATCAGAAATTTTTTGCATCATCTCAAAGCGCTTGTCGCAAGATTTGCATTTATATTCGTATATTGGCATTTTATATACCTCCCTTAAAATACAGTAAGCAGTTTTTATAATCACTGACAGATGTTTTTAATTATACTGATTATGCTACCCATTGTCAAAAGTTAAGTATTGTTGTCAGAAATATTGTCATAAAATCTAATGGTCATCAGCCAACTATCCGGTGGGCAAAGCCACTCTACCGCTGTTCACTGCTTACTGCTCACTATTCTTTAAATATTTTTTTAAACAATCCTTTGCCTTCTTTTTTTCTCATCTGGATAAGCCTGAGTTCGCTCAGTGCTTCTGCCAAATGGGGGTTTTTCTTCACGGCTGAGCCGAAGGCAGCTTCTGCTTCATCTATTTTGCCCTCTACCCGGTAAATTACGCCAATGAAATAGTATGCCTTATCCTGGTTGGGGTTTAATGATATAGCTTCTTCTAAAAGTTCTTTTGCTTTGTTTGCCTCTGCTGCATTCGTGGGCGAGATGTTAAAGATTGTCCAGCCGAGATATGCCTTATATTCTCCCTCTTCCGAATTCAGTTTAAGAGCACAGTCAAAGGCCTCTTTTGCGCTCTTATAATCCTTTCTTGAGAGGGCTACCTTGCCTTTTTGAAACTGGATCTCAGCGCTCATAATATTTGCTACATCTTGAGTTATATCCTGTTTATGACCGCTCTTTAAAGAATCTTCATAAGCCTTGCGGTCCTTTTTGTCTGAGAGTGTATTATATGCTGTATTTATAAGAGTGAAAATATCAGAGGCAATTGTTTTTACCTGTGGTATATTCTTGTGATATTTATCCGGGTGATATTCTTTTGCCAGTTTGAAGTACGCCTTCTTTATGCTGCCGTTATCTGCATCTTGATTAACGCCGACAACTTCAAAATAATTCAGCGATTTTAACTGAAGATGTTTGCTGGTAAGGTTTTCTATTAATGCCGCGTCTTCCGCGGCTGGCTCTTCAGCCGCCTTCTCATCTTCTTTTTTCTTTTTTGCTTCTAAAACAATTATATTTGTTGCAAAAAGGGCGTAGATAAATGGATATACCTCTTCCTTTGGAAGCTTTACTTCTGCAATTATATCATTAAGTTTTTTAACGCCGTCTATTAATGTTAATATTCTTCTTTCCTGCGGGTTTGCCTGAAAATCGTCAACGGTATATCCGGTTTTATTTGAGAAAGCAATCATGGCTCCGCTTTTCCCATCCATTTCCGCTTTTACTCGTTCAAGAGGATCTCAGTGAGCATTATTCCCAAATATTTCTCATAAATTTCTTGGGTTATAATGCCTTTTCGCACCATGACCCTGCCCAGCACCTCATTCAGAATATTTGAAATAGCGTGGACAGGGATACCTATCCTGAAGAAGATTCTTTTCTTGATTTTTCCATCTTCCATGTCCAGGATACTGGCAGGGTCTTTAGCTGCAAATATATTATGGAGCAGTCGTGGAAAGCCAAGCTCGCTTAATTTTCCCCATTTCTCCTGCATTTATCTTTCCTCTGTTTTTCCCATTATCCTATTATATAAATCTCTTATTTTTTCTGTATGGTTCAGATAGTCTTCAAGAAGCCTCTTGCCGGCATTAGTCCCTTTATAGCCGAGTCTTTTGGCAAGGCTAAGGAATTCTGGAGAATCTTTGACAATTATTCCTTCCGTCCTATTTTGCACAATCCTTAAGCGATTTTCCAGTAATCGGTAAAACTGATAGGCATTTATCAAGATTTCATAATCCGTTTTTGAGAGTATGTCAACATCTTTCAGAGCCGTCATTGCCACAAGGGTGTTTGATTGTCTCATAGATGGTTTTTCTTTGCCAAATTTAAGCTGAAGGACCTGGACTGCAAACTCCGCATCTACGAGCCCGCCTTTTCCATATTTGATATTATACCTTCCAGAGCCTTCTTTGGCAATCTCTATCTCCATCCGTTTCCTAATCCTGTAAAGTTCCCTCAGGTCTGCATCTGTTGGAGGCGCGGCATATATAAGCTCTTGAGCTGCGGCTAATATCTTTGCGCCAAAATCAGCGTCGCCTGCAGCGAATCTTGCCTTAAGCATTGCCTGCTTCTCCCATATCCGGGCTAGTTCTCTATGATATTTTATAAATGCCTCTTCAGAGGTAACAAGGGGGCCTGAACTTCCTGACGGCCTGAGCCGTGTATCCACCTTGAATGCAAACCCTTCCTTTGTAGCAACTGATAAGATTGTTATGATGCGCTGACCTAATTTCGCAAAAAACTCATGGTTTGATATGACCTTTGGCCCTGAAGTTTCTCCGCCGCTTGAATAGATAAAGATAATATCCAGGTCTGAACTGTAGATAAGCTCTTCCCCCCCAAGTTTGCCGAGGGCAAGAACAGCAAATTTTGCATCCCCTCCTAACTTTCCAAATTTTTTCTCAAGCTCCTCAAATCCCATTTCATACGCCTTTATAAGGCAGGTATCTGCAAGATAGGCAATCTGCTTTGAGACTATTGTCGGCTCTAATTCCCCAAAGATGTCATTTATTCCTATCCTCAAAATCTCGCTGTTCCTAAATCTCCTTATTATATTTAAGCCGGCCTCATAATTTTGGGCTGTCTTTAACATTGTTGAAAGTTTTTCTAACAACTCGCCCTTATCCTTGAGCGGCGTATTCAATTCAGGTGAGAGCAGGGTATCCAGGTTTTCGGGATGCTCAATAAATGCCATTGATAGGAATTCACTGGTACTGAACAATTTTACCAAGAGCTCCATCACCTTTCTATTTTCTGATAGAAGCGAATAGAAAGTAGTCATTCCACCAATGGATGATATAAACCTCTCCAGATTTGCAAGGGCCATGTCAGGGGCAGATGATGCAATAATCTGGGTTAGGAGAAAAGGTGTTATTCTTTTCAAAATAGTTTTTGCCCTCACAGGAGAGCGGACAAAAGCGGGCCCTTCTTTTAATAGTTTTATATTTTCATAGGCCTTTTGAGGGTCGTAAAAGCCGGCTTTAGACAATCTTTCAATAACATCTTCTCTGTCTAAATCTTCACTGAGTATGAAGAGGGCCTCTCTGGAAACGCCTTTTTCTATTTCTTTTGAATGTTTGTAAAAAAGGCTGTCGTAGATATCGTGAACGTTATTCGTCTGTTTTTTGTATTCACCCCAGAAATATGCCGCTGCCCTCCCCCTGTCCCCCTTTTCTGGGGACAGATTTGAAATCTGTCCCCACAGGGGGACAAGGGGGGAGGATGTATCTTTAAAACCGAGCAGCCTTGCGAGTCTTTCCAACTCCACTGCCTTTGCCGGAATTTTGTGAGTTTGTCTCCCTTCAACAATCTGAATCCTATGCTCCAGATTCCTTAAAAATATATATGCATTGCTCATTACAGACGCATCTTGTTCGGAAATATAGTTTTTTTGCTTCAGCAATTCTATAGCACGGAGGCTGTTCTTTTCTCTTATGGATTTATCCTTTCCTCCGTTGATAAGCTGAATGGCCTGGATGAAAAATTCTATCTCCCGTATGCCGCCAATGCCCAGTTTCACATCAATGGCATCGGGTGTTGCCCTCAGTAAACTTACGTCAATTTTTTCCTTCAACCCTCTTATTTCTTCTATAGCAGTAAAGTCTAAATATTTGCGATAGACAAACGGCTCAATCATTTTTAAGAACTCGTCGCCGAGTTTTACATTGCCGGCAACAGGCCGCGCCTTTATCATTGCGGCCCTTTCCCAAGTTTGGCCCCATGACTCATAGTATATCTCTGCGCTTCTGAGTGAATTGGCCAAGTCGCCATTCTTTCCTTCCGGCCTTAGGTTTAAATCAACCCTGAATACAACTCCATCCTCAGTTACACCGCCGATGAGCCTTGTTATCATCTCGGATAGTTTTACATAAAAGGCGTGGAGGGATATTTTATTCTTTATTTTTTCACTTCTGACTTCTGGCTTCTGACTTCTGGCTTCTGTTCTTACGCCCGTTGTTTCTCCCTTATCGGAAGAGTATAGATAGATGATGTCTATATCAGAACTGAAATTGAGCTCCATGCCTCCCAATTTGCCCATTCCTATAATTACAAATTCCGACTCCTGTTCTGAACCATCAATGTCAATATACAACGGCGTTCCATATTCTGCCTTAAGTTGCGCAAGGCAAAACCTATAGGCAATTTCCAGCGATGCGCTTGCAACTACGGACAATTCAAGCGTTATCTCCTGCATTGAAGAGAGACGCAGTATATCTCTTGCGCCTATTCTTAGATATTCTCTTTGTTTAAAAAGACGCAGAGCCTTTGCCATAGAGTTGAAATCATGAAAATCTTCCAACCATGCCGACAGCTCTTGTAAAAAAATTGAAAAATCTTTCTTTCCTTCAATACCGCCTTCTAAAAGGAGTTGTTCTGTATAGATAGGATTATTTATAATAATATTTGATAGAAAGTGAGAAGAACCGCATATGGTAACAAGGTGCTCCAGCTTTCTTTTGTCTTTGATAAATGAACTGAGGGCTTCTGCAGAAAGTTGTGAAGCAATCCTTTCCACATTATTCAAGGCATTGTCAGGGGATGGCGCAGATAGGGTCAGGTTTATCAATTCTTCAATATGGTCTTTAAATGGTGTCTCATTTAAAAGCGTAAGATTATGAAAGGCCTTTTCTCCGTCAATGAAACCTAATGCAGTAAAATGAGAAACGATATTGTCTTTTGAAGTATGTAGATTTTTAAACATAAGCGGTTTTATACTGCTATCAAAAATAGGAACAGAGGCAGTTCATAAAAAGAGAGGCAACACCTTTATTGCGCATGAAATTATTCAAGCCTCCGAAGATTAAGCATTGCTTGTCCTTTCATTTCATCATATCCGTCAGGGGCTATCTCAATAAACCTTTCATAGTAGTTGACTGCCTCATCTCCCCTGCTCATATCTGTCAATGTTACAGCAAGATTATAATATGGTTCTGGATAATCAGACATTTGTTTGATAGCTATTTTGAATTCTTCAACTGCCTTTTCCAAAAGTCTGTTTTTATGATAAGCGACACCAAGATTATTATGGGTCTTGGGGTAGAATGGTTTTAAATAAAGGGCTGTCTTATATGAGCAATAGCCCTTTGAAGCATACCGCTGTCTCTCAAGGCGTCACCGAGGTCATTGTATATAGAAGGATAATGGGGGTGGATTGTCAATGCCTTTTCATAATTTTTTATCGCTTCCGGCAGCAACCCCTTTTCATCATGATATGCAGCGCCAAGATTATAATGAGGCCGCGCCTTTGCCCCGGATTTCTTTACAGCATCATTCCATAGTATAAAATCACCCCTCCATATCATGCCCCTGCGATAGGCAGCAGTAGCAAGCAGCAGTATCATGATTATGAGGATAAGCGTATGCTTTTTTACCATTATTATAAATCTATATCACAATTCATGCAGTGTTGCCATAAAGACCCTGTGAGATACAGCTTTGCCCACGGCGGAAAAGATGGTTATCCTTATCCAGTTGATAAGGAAACTTATGACAAAACCATAGATTTCTTACGCAAGGCTGTGCATCAGGCAAAGGTGGGTGTTACTGAAAAGATACGGGCGTTTAAGAGATTAGATAATGTGGTTGTCTGCAGGTCTATTCTGAGCCACAGGAGACCGTAAAATAGCAATTAAGGACCTTGCTATTTTACATCTTCCACTTGCAATTGCTTCGCAGCAAGTGGAGCCAGCCGAGTTGCCCGACCCAAGCTTTGCTTGGGTGCCCCGACTTCGTTATCGTCCATTTTTAGGAGGATAGAATTGTATTGACACACTTTGAGTGAGTATTATATAAATTAACCAGTTTCTTAATCTTAATAAGAGGGTTATATGGAAGAAAGAGTTGTAAATATCCTTTTGGATATCAAGGCAGATATCGGCAAATTGAAAAAAGGGCAGTCTGAACTGAAAACTCGGATTGATAAAGTGGAAACTAATCTTGGTGGCCGTATGGATAAACTTGAAAGTCATATGGGCAACCTTGAGGCTGATGTTTCTGAACTTAAAGATGATATGTCCGAGGTCAAAACCACCGTTAATGCCCTCGGTGAGGCTCTGCTTCAGACCTCAAAAGAGGTAAAACAACTGAAAACAAAGAAGGGTTGATGAAATGAAGTTATGGCATCTATCCTGCCACAGACAGACAAAATTAATCTTTCTGTAAATATTTTTTCTGTAGAAGAGATTATTAGTAATTCGCTCTCCTTACTCCCCTTATTTTCTGAGGGATTAAAAAGATGTTCCGGCAAATTTCCCTTGAATCTCCGCACAAGTTGACCTAAAATGAATCTTTACAAGAAATTAACCTCGCATTGGCATAAATATGTGGAGGTTTATCCCCAAATTCCTGTAAGAAACGTTATTGGATACAAGGAATTAGAGAAGCTTCCTTTATCAGAAAAAGCCATCGAATATCTTAAAAAAACAGAATTTGACTTTGTTGTTTGTGCCTTGGGTTCAGCTGCCCCAATACTGGCTATTGAATTCGATGGTCTTTGTGGTGGTTTTTCAAAGGATGGTCAATATATTTCCAAAGTGACGCCAATAAATGATCCCTATCGGAGATTGAAACTATCTACAAAATTAGAAGCTTGTTTGCTCTCTGCTACCCCATTGGTAGTTCTATCATTTGAGGAATGTGAGCTGTTAAATCAAAGCAGGGACATGCTGATGGTTATAGATGCAATTATTGGGCAAGCCCTTGAGCATGAATATTACAAACATAATTACTCCCGAGACATTCAAAAATTAACTGAAGCTTTTGAAATAGGAGGTGGGGAAGCAGCGGAAATGTATACCATCGAAATGGCCGTTAACGCCGAACGAATGAACCCTATTAAGCAGAAAACACAAGAAATTGTAAAAAAATTTCCTTTTTGGGGAGAGCAGATAATTTTTCCTACAAAAAAAGGTGGTCATATTGAGGGGCGTTTTTGTCTTTACGCTGGTTTAGAAATAAAAGATGGGAAAAGTAAGCGACAGATTCTGGCATCCATAGACTTGTCGATGCGCGATATTAATTTTTATGGCTGTTCAACATGGGAAATTTTCAATAGTATTGGCGAATATTGCCTGGCACGCAAAGTAGAGACACAATTAGGTGCAGATATAGAGAAATGGAAACATGCTATTGAAAATGCGCCATGGGTAGACAAATAAATTCAGCGTACGCAAAAAGCTAGGCCTTAATTCAAGCGTTAAATAAATCAATACCCAATGAACGGTAAACTACTAAGCATTCAGAATGAACTAAGAAAGTTAGGCAATAAAAAAACAGCAGAACATTCTCAAAGATTCTTTAGAACAGGAGAGGGAAAGTATGGTGAAGGAGATAGATTTTTGGGAGTTCGGGTTCTTGTATTAAGGAAATTGGCAAGGAAGTATCAAGGAGTATCCATTGAAGAAGCCTCTCGGTTGCTTAAATCTCAATTCCGCGAAGAACGATTATTGTCCCTTCTTATGCTTATAAATATCTTCAAAAAGACAAATGAGTGGGGCAAAATATAAGAACATCTAACATGGCGCTCCACCTGACCGCTATTCCGCTTTGCTCCATTGCCAGCCGGTTATGCAGAGCTTTAGGCAGCGCCCTATAGCCTGTTCAACCCGTTCAATGCCGCAACCTTGTATGCGTCAGAAAGGGTTGGATAATTAAATACCGTATCCTTAAAATAATCTATTGTCCCGCCAAAACTCATAACTGCCTGGCCTATGTGAATTAACTCTGTTGCCCGTTCTCCAATTATGTGAACGCCGAGGAGTTGCCTCGTTTCCCTGTGAAAAAGGAGTTTAAGCATGCCGTGGGTGTCGCCGATTATCTGCCCCTTTGCAACCTCCTGAAAGAGCGCGCATCCGATTTCGTAAGGCACTCCTTTTTTAGTTAAGCCTTCCTCTGTTTCACCGACCATAGATATCTCCGGGATGGTGTATATGCCAAAGGGCAGATGCGATACAACCTCGCAGGTAACGCCTTCTGTGTGAAATGCGTTGCATACTGCCCGCCTGCCCTGATCCATTGAGGTGGATGCTAAGGCAGGGAATCCTATAACATCTCCGATTGCATAGATATGCGGCAGCGCAGTTTGAAAATTCTCGTTCACATTTAGGCCGCCGCGTTCATTTGATTTAATTCCTACTGCATTGAGGTTCAGCATGTCAGTATTTCCAACCCGTCCCATGGTGTAGAGCAGTTTTTCAGAAACAGCCTGTTTGCTGCTTTTTAATGTTGTAACAACCCTATCCTTTGTCTCTACAGTTATCTTTACTACCTCTTCGCTCAATCTCAGAGTAATGCCGCTGTGCCTCATCCAGTAGATAAGGTTGTTTACAATCTCCTCATCTGCAAATGGCAATAGCCTTGTTTTTTTTTCTATAAGCGTGACTTTTACCCCGAGAGACGCAAATACACACGCATATTCACAGCCTATTACGCCGCCGCCGATTATGGTAAGGGTTGATGGGATATTATCTATCTTAAGAATTGTGTCTGTATCATATATATGTGCTTCATCAAATGGAACATCTTTTGGTCTCAGCGGCCTTGTGCCTGTTGTTATAATGATAACCTCTCCGTAAAGTTCTTCGGGTGCAGCAGCTCCTCCCTTTATCTCAACATCAAAATCTTTGGTGTGGGGGTTTACAGCCAATCTATGTTCATCTATGAACGAAGCCTCTCCATAGATTATCTCTATGTTATTTCTGCTAAACTGGTCTATTATGACCTCCATCTGCTTTTTTATTACATCCATTTTTCTGTGCATCAACTCCTGCAGTGTTACTTCTCTGCCAAGGGCGAACTGAAAACCAAAGATAGCCCTCTGCTTGAAACCTGCAAGAAATAACGCCGCCTCTCTTAAAGTCTTGCTTGGCAGTGTGCCTGTCTGAAGACCAGCTCCGCCAATATACGGCTGTCTTTCTATGACCGCAACCTTTTTCTTGAGTTTTGATGCCTGGAACGCGGCACGTTGGCCTCCTGGCCCAGAGCCTATTATGAGGACATCAAATTTTTTCATAAAACCTCCATGTAAATTGAGAGAGGGGGAAATGGGAGGTGATACGTGGGGAGTAGTAAAGACAGAAACTACATCCCACGCCCTACTGCCCACTTCCAATCTTTTTAAAGGATATATCAATATGTTTTAAAAGGCAAGTTGTGTTAGTATAATAACCCTTTATGCTAAAAAAACTCCCCTTATTTGTCAGACATACCTTTTATTATGACATGAAGGCTGCGATACTATTCGGCATATTCGGCGGCGCATTCCTTCCATTCATTGCAATTGTAGGAAGAAAGATTGGCGCCACTGAATTTCAGATTGCCTTGCTCATGGCAGCGCCTTATATTGCCAATGCCTTTGCGCTTCTCTGGACAGAGGATGTCTTTGGAACAGGGAGGGTCTGGTATGTGGTGTGGCCGAATGTTGCGGGCAGGGCGGCGCTTATAGGGATGTTCTTTGTTGCAAGTCCGTTTATTTATACGCTGATTATATTTATATATATGATAATAACTGCGATTCCGTTTCCTTCTTATGCCTCTGTAATGAAGACCAATTATCCTGATAAGGAAAGGGGAAGGCTTATGGGCTATATCAGGGTAGGGACTGCCTGTTCATGGATAGCAGCTTCAACAGCTGTTGGATGGATTTTAGAAAAGGGGACTATACATTATCATTATATATTCCCGGTTGCAGCATTGTTCGGCATATTATCTGCCCTTGAGTTTGGCAATATAAAAGTAAGGAGAGAAATAAAACAGCGGGAGAATCTTGCAGGATTTTCTCATATCACAGCCCCCTTGAAAGATGAATCATTCAGGGTTTTTTTACTGGTTTATTCAATATTTGAATTCGGCCTTTTGCTTGTCCTTCCCCTCTTCCCTTTAATACAGGTTGATAAGGCGCATATCCCCAACTTTGTTGCAGGCATCTTTGGAACCATATTTGCAGGGATGTGGTTGGCAGGTTTCTTCTTTTGGGGGCGCTTTGTGGATAAACACCCTCTGAAAAGCCTGTTGGCATGGTTATTTTTTGTTGCGAGCGGCCTGCCATTCATTTATCTTTTTACCTATGATTTGTGGTTTCTGGCAGTTGCGCAGGGTGTTGCCGGTTTTATATTTGCAGCAATTGAGCTTATAGGCTATGTTGTGATTACAAGAATGGCATCGCCAAAAGAAACCCCGCGCTATATGGCTGTGCATACTGTTCTGGGCGGAGTTCGCGGGGCAACTGCGCCATTTCTTGGTCCGATAATAATGAATAGTTTTGGTCCAGATATTGCTTTTGGCGCCTCAGCGCTTTTGATGGTATCCGCACTTTTTTTTATAAAGGCTAAAAGAGGGTTGATGATTTAAGGCAGGAAATTATCAGGGATTTGACTTTTGTCATATCCATTTGTATTGACTTGCCTCAAAATAAAGTAAAATAAAAAATAAGGAGGCAATACAATATGGAAAGAATACTCGATGTAAGAGAGATGATGCCAAAGGATAGGCACTCAAAGATATTTGGAACATTTAAGGGTCTTAAAGCAGGAGAATCCTTTATTTTGCTCAATGACCATGAGCCAAAGCCTTTACTATATCAGTTTCAGGCTGAGCATCATGGTGAGTTTGACTGGTGGCCTCTTGAAGCAGGGCCTCGGGTTTGGAGAGTTGCTATTGCAAAACGAGAGGCAAGCGACCCAAAAAGGACGGTTACTGAATATTTGCAAATAGACCACAAGAGGCTTGATAATATCTTTAACAGATTTCTCAAGGCGGTTAAGGAAAAAAGCTGGGACGAGGCGTCTAAAGACTTTAGAGAATTTAGGATTGGGCTTAAAAGACATATACGGGCAGAAGAAGATATCCTTTTCCCGGTTTTTGAGCAGAAGACAGGTATGCATGAGGGCGGGCCTACAGCTGTTATGCGAATGGAGCATACGGAGATACAAGGGTTGTTGGATAAGATACTTTCAGCGACGGATGCGAAAGATTCTGCTCAGATACCTCATGCAACCAATTCGCTTGTAAATATCCTGACAGATCACAATATGAAAGAGGAGCATATTCTCTATCCTGAGTCTGATGAGTTTTTATCAGAGATGGAGAGGTTTGAGGTGGTTAAGAAGGCGCAGGCTGTTTAATTTTATATTTGCAAGAATATGTCAACTTATGGTTAATTGGTAATTAGATTATTGAGATATTATGCTCAAGCTCTCTTTATTCCTCCATATTATTGCTGCTGTATTCTGGATAGGCGGGATGCTTTTTTTGACCCTTATTGTTGCGCCGTTTTTGAAAGCCATACAGGATAGCAAGGAAAGATCCCGGATATATCAGATTGTTGGCAAGAGCTTCAGGCTCTGGGGGTGGGTTGCCATAGCAATACTGGCGATAACAGGGCCGTTGAACCTCTATTTAATGGGTATCCCTTTAAAGAAACTTATTGACCCCGCCTTTCACTCAACCTCGTATGGGAAGGTATTGGCTATGAAAATATCGTTGGTCATCCTGATTGTGCTGACCAGCCTTTCTCATGATTTTTTCTTTGGCCCAAAGGCGAGAAATTCACCTGCATATAGCGTTATGGCAAAATGGTTGGGAAGGTCTAATCTTTTTATAGCCCTTGCGATAGTGATTTTTGCAGTATTCTTAAGGCTTGGTGGGTTTTAATGCCTCATAAATTTAACCCTGAAAATGTAGAACTCCTCATTGGTGGTGAAAGAGTAAGGGAGCTAAACCCAGCTCAATTCCTTATTGAGAACGGCCTCAAAGAAGGGATGAGTTTTGCTGATATTGGATGCGGGCCCGGGTTTTTCAGCATGCCTGCTTTGGATATCGTAGGAGATAGCGGCATCGTATATGCAATAGATACTCAGGAAGAGATGCTGAAGAAACTAATGGAGAGAAAACCTCCCGGAAATTTAAAGGCAATCAAATCCAAGGAAAATAGCATACCCCTTAAAGATGGCATTGTGGATTTTGCCCTCCTTGCCTTTGTATTGCATGAAACCGAAGACGGGTCAGCCTTTTTAAAAGAGGTTAAAAGGCTTCTCAGGGCAGGTGGAAGTCTACTCCTTCTGGAGTGGGAGAAGAAGGTTGAGGACAAGGGCCCGCCGTTTGAGGAGAGGATTGACAGGGGCGATGCATGGGCGCTAATAGAAAAGGCTGGTTTCAAAATACGGGGCGTTTTCGGTCAAAATCCTTCCCATTACCAGATAAAGGCTCAAAAATGATACCCTCCTGTTTTTCTATAGCAGGCTTTAAAAATACTTCAAAAAATACTTGACAAAAAATGATTTTTTGTTTAGTCTCTACCGTGCAACCAATAAATATTTTAAGAAAGGAGGAAGAAGATGCACAAGATTCTATGGTTAGTAGCCCTGGTAGTGAGCCTTGCATTTGCAGGGACAGCTCTGGCAGGCGGCGCGGACATCTATAAGGCAAAGTGCGTTGCGTGTCATGGCCAGAAAGGTGAGGGTGTGAAGGGTTTAGGACCAGCGCACAAGGGAAATAAGTTTATAACCGAGGGAAAACCAGAGGATATTAAGAAGGTTATCCTTGAAGGCCGCGTCGGTGCTGCAAAGAAGTATAAGGAGTTCCCCCTGGACATGCCAAAGTCAGGCCTTTCTGATGCAGATGCAGAAGAAGTTGTGAAGTTCATGCAAGGCGACCTACAGAAGTAGGTTTCCTTTATACCAATGTTGAATAGCCCGGTTTTATAGCCGGGCTTTTTTATTCCAGTACTCACTTCTTAAAATAATATAGTCCAGTAGCTAAGAATTTCTAAACAATAATTTCTTTCAAGACAGAATAAAGGCATTTTTATCGCCGATGCGCAGATGATTGACAAGAGGCAAAAAATGGTTGATAATAGTGCATAAATGCTCGCCTCTGTTCTTGATAGGAGGGCGGGACTTGCGGCAAACCGGGTTAAATCCTGTCTTATAAATCCTTCAATATATGGACAATAGATGGGGAGGTGCACCTTGAATAATAAAAATTTCGTTTTTATAGGCATTGACATCGGTTCTGTAAGCGCAAATGCAGTGGTTGTTGATGAAAACAGAAATATCCTTGAGGATCATTATACAAGGACAAAAGGCCAGCCGTTGGAGACAACCTTTGCTGTGCTTTCTGATGTACTTATAAGATTTCCTGCGGATCGGATAAAGGCGGTGGCCCTCACCGGTTCAGCTGGGAAGCTCATTGCCCCTTTGATTGATGCCAGTTTCACCAACGAGGTTATTGCTCAGGCAAAGGCTACCGAATATTTCCATCCCGAGGCAAGGACAATAATAGAGATGGGCGGCCAGGATGCTAAATTGATTCTGCTTGCGCAGGAATCAGAGGGTCAAGGGTCAAGGGTCAAGGGTCAAGGCAAAATAAGGATAGAAGACTTCCAGATGAACTCCGTATGCGCCGCAGGCACAGGTTCTTTCCTTGACCAGCAGGCAACGCGGCTTAATCTGACAATTGAAGAATTCGGCAGCCTTGCCCTTAAATCGCAGAACCCGCCCAGAATTGCCGGCAGGTGCAGCGTTTTTGCAAAGAGCGATATGATTCATCTTCAGCAGGCCGCAACGCCTGATTACGATATAGTCGCGGGGCTTTGCTATGCGGTTGCAAGGAATTTCAAGAGCAGCATCGGCAAGGGCAAGGAGTTTACGAGGCCTGTTGCGTTTCAGGGCGGCGTTGCCGCAAATATGGGGGTTAGAAAGGCATTTAAGGATGTTCTTGAACTTAAAGATGATGAATATATTATTCCAAAACATTTTACCTCTATGGGCGCCCTGGGTTCCGTATTTAATGCCATGGAAAAAGGGAAAGGCATCGGCGCATTCAAGGGGCTTAAGGAGTTTGAAGATTATATAAAATCCGGCAGAAAAAAAGAAAAGGGGCTTGACTCGCTTACACGGCCTGAAAGGCATCCGTCGCAGAGCGATATGACAGGTTACTGGGGACAGATTTCAAATCTGTCCCCAGATGGCGAAAAAATTCCCGTATATTTGGGTATAGATGTCGGCTCCACAAGCACCAA
The DNA here is from genome assembly GCA_016195725.1 of Deltaproteobacteria bacterium. Lineage (GTDB taxonomy): Bacteria > Desulfobacterota > GWC2-55-46 > UBA9637 > UBA9637 > UBA10170. The sequence continues at coordinate 22,598 of JACPZB010000078.1, forward strand.
TGTAATCCTGATAGATAAAGACATGAAGCTTGTTTCCAGAAGATACCTTGCAACAGCGGGCAGGCCCATAGAGGCTGTCCGGCAGGGGCTTATGGAAGTAGGCGATGAGTGCGGAGACAGGGTAGAGGTTATCGGCGCAGGCACAACAGGTTCGGGCAGGTATCTTACCGGCGATTTCGTAGGCGCGGATGTTGTGCGGAATGAAATTACAGCCCAGGCAACGGCTGCGGCGGTTATTGACCCTACAGTGGACACAATCTTTGAGATAGGCGGACAGGATTCAAAATATATTGCGCTTAAAGACGGTGTTGTCGTTGATTTTGAGATGAACAAGGTCTGCGCCGCAGGCACCGGCTCATTTCTTGAAGAGCAGGCAGAGAGGATAGGCATAAAAATAAGAGAAGAATTCAGCAATCTTGCTCTAAGCTGCGCCGGTCCTGCGTCAATGGGAGAACGATGCACGGTCTTTATTGAAAGCGACATGATTCACCACCAGCAAAAGGGCGCTGGTAAGGATGAGGTTGTCGCAGGGCTTTCCTATTCCATTGTGCATAATTATCTGAATAGGGTTGTAGGCGACAGACGAATCGGCAATAACATATTCTTTCAGGGAGGAACCGCGGCAAACCTCGCCGTTGTAGCGGCATTTGAAAAGGTGACAGGCAAAAAAATCACTGTGCCTGAAAACCACGATGTTACAGGTGCCATAGGCGCCGCGATTCTTGTCATGCAGGAAAAAGACCCGAACAAGCCGACGAGCTTCAAAGGGTTTGACTTAAGCAGGAAGAAATATACCCTGACATCGTTTGAGTGCAGGGACTGCTCAAATATATGCGATATAAAAAAGGTTGTTGTTGAAGGGGACGAGCCTCTTTACTACGGCTCAAGATGTGAAAAGTATGATGTAAATATGGCATCTAAGAGATATAACCCTCTGCCGGACCTTTATCAAGAAAGGGAAAAGATACTATTCTCGTCCTATAAAGGTCAAAAACTTCCAGAAGATGCGCCATCCATAGGCATACCGAGGATACTCTATATGTATGAGATGTACCCGTTCTGGAAGGCATTTTTCAATGAACTCGGCTACAAGGTTATACTGTCAGCGCCTACGAATAGAGAGATTATAAAAGAAGGAATAGAGAGGATAGTTACAGAAACATGTTTCCCCATAAAAATCAGCCACGGTCATGTCCAGGATTTAATAAACAAGGGCGTAAAAAAGATATTCCTTCCCAGCATAATAAATCTAAGGCCTGCAAAAAAGGAATATACATTTACATATCATTGCCCATATGTCCAGACCATGCCGTATCTTTCCGAAGCGGCATTTGATTTTAGCGGACTTGGCATTGAAGTGTTAAAACCGGTTCTTCATTTTAATAAGCCTGAAAAGGTCAGAAGAAAAGAGTTTTATGAATTCGGAAAATTGCTTGGCAGAAGAAAGGGCGAGATAGACGAGGCCATTGTCGTTGCAGAGGAAAGCCAGAAAAACTTTTACAGAAGGATGCAGGAAAAAGGGAAAGAGGTATTGAGCAGCATTAAGGACATCTCTCTCGTGGTTGCAGGCAGGCCATATAATACGATGGATAACGGCATAAATCTGGAACTGCCTCAGAAGCTGAGGGATATGGGCGTTCTTGCAGTGCCATTTGATATATTGTCTATTGATAATGCAATTGATGATGCCCTTGCGACAGATATGTATTGGAAGTCAGGTCAGAGGATTTTGACAACTGCAAAGATTGTAAATGATAATCCGAATCTCTATGCGGTTTATTTAACAAATTTTGGTTGCGGTCCTGATTCATTTATCACCCATTTCTTTAAAGATATGTCAAAGGGCAAACCATTCCTCCAGCTTGAGATAGATGAGCATTCTGCAGACGCAGGCGCCATAACAAGGTGCGAGGCGTTTCTGGATAGTTTGAGGAATATAAGGAAAAGAAGTCAGAAGTCAGAAGCCAGAAGTCAGAAGTCAGAAAGACAGATTGTTCATAGAACCGGCTTGAAGAAAAAGATATATCTTCCGTATATGGCCGATGCCGTGTATGCAATGAAAGCGGCATTTGAGGCGTGCGGCATTGAGGCAGAGATAATTCCCGAGCCTGATGATGAGACGCTTAAATGGGGGAGGAGATATACCTCCGGCAGAGAATGCTATCCGAGCATCATTACTACAGGCGATATGGTAAAAATTGTGAGAAGGCCTGATTTTGATCCTGACAGCTCTGCCTTTTTTATGCCCTCTGGCAACGGGCCTTGCAGATTTGGGCAGTATAACCGCTACCACAGGCTGATACTTGATGAGATGGGTTATAAAGATGTTCCCGTATACGCGCCTGACCAGGATTCAGCATTTTACAAAGAGCTTGGCATGGTAGACGGCAACTTTCCGAGGCTTGCATGGTGGGGTATCGTTGCCATAGATATTCTTGAAAAGCGACTGAGAGAGACAAGGCCTTATGAAAGAAATTCCGGTGAAACAGAAAAGGTATACTGGGAGAGCATCCATAACATATGCAGGGCAATACGGGAAAGGAGATTTCCTGAAAAGGAACTTGCTGAGGCAAGGCAGGCATTCCTTGCAATACCGACCCATGAGAAAAAAGACAAGCCTGTTATCGGCGTTGTCGGCGAGATATATGTGAGGAGCAACAGATTCAGCAATGAGAATCTTGTTAAGCAGTTGGAGTTGCTTGGTGCAGAGGTAAGGGTTCCGCCGATATCTGAGTGGATTTATTACACAAACTTCTGCGCCAAAAGGAGAAATTGGGAGCGCGGGAGTTATGGCCTTTATATAAGGACGGCAATCAATGATTTTTTCCAGCGTAAAGATGAGCGCAAATTTCTTAATATCCTCGATGGGGATTTGAGGGGAGGCCATGAACCGGCTACCGAAGAGGTCTTAAAACTATCATCTCCTTATCTCCATGACTCGTTTGAAGGGGAGGCTGTATTAAGCGTTGGCAAGGCAATGGACTATATTCATAAGGGCGTCCATGGGATTGTAAACGCCATGCCGTTTACCTGTATGCCTGGCACTGTTGTGAATGCGATACTTAAAAAGGTTCGTGAGGAAAAAGGCAATATCCCATATCTGAATATGGTTTATGAAGGCCTTGAAGATACGAACTCAAAGACAAGGATGGAGGCCTTTGTGCATCAGGCGAGGGAGTATATGGAGAGAGGCAGTAGACAGTAGGAGAGTAGAAAGTAGACAGGGGAAAACAAAAGATTTTCTATCTACCTTCTACTATCTACCTTCTACCTTCTACTATCTACTATCTATGGAAATCATCATTGCAACCCTTCTCGGTATTTTGATACTTCTCATTCTGTGGAATATTTTAAGCTCCAGAAAACGTGAGGCAGACCCTGCCATCTCCCTGATGCAGCAGGAGGTTCAGAACCTCCGCAGCCAGCTTTCAGAAAACCTTGCAGTCAATATCCAGACCATCAACCAGCAGCTTTCCAATGTTACATCTCAGGTAAACAGCCAATTAAATTCAGTCACGCAGCAGCTTCAGAATGCAACAGGTCAGTTGGGGCAGAGGATGGATAATGCGGCAAAGGTTGTGGGCGATGTTAAGAAAGACCTCGGAGAGCTTTCCAAGGCGACACAGCAGGTTTTTGATGTGGGCAAGGATATAGCGAGCCTTCAGGAAATATTAAGGTCGCCAAAACTACGCGGCGGGTTAGGAGAATTATTTTTAGGCGACCTGCTTGCCCAGATACTGCCGCCAACAAACTATAAGCTTCAATATGCTTTCAAAGATGGAACAAGGGTTGATGCTGTTATTCGGTTTGCTAACGGCCTTGTTCCTATTGATTCAAAATTTCCTTTGGAGAATTTTAAAAGGCTTGTAGAAAGCCAGACGGACGAAGACCGTAAATCCAATAAAAAGAGGTTTGTATCAGATGTTAAAAGGCATATAGATGCCATTGCAGGCCAGTATATCCAGCCCGATGAAGGCACATTCAATTTTGCCCTGATGTATATACCCGCCGAGAATGTCTATTACGAGACTATAATAAAAGACGAATCGTTCGGCGAGGAAAAAGGCATAGCCGGCTATGCCTTTTTAAAAAGGGTTATACCCGTGTCGCCAAACAGTTTTTATGCTTATTTACAGACCATACTCCTTGGATTGAAAGGCATGGAGATAAGCGGCCAGGCGCAGGAGATACTTTCTCATCTTGAAAGGCTTAAAGGAGATTTTGACAGATTTTTAAGAGATTTTGAGGTGGTCGGCTCTCACCTGAACAATGCGCGGACAAAATACGATGAGGCAGGGAAAAGGCTGGAAAAATTTCAGGATAAGCTTTTGAGCCTTGGAGAAATAAAAAGCCTTGAGGCAGACGCCGCAATGGATAAACAACAGAAGGCGCTTTCATGAAAATCAATATAAAAGAAAAATTTATTGCCGGCATTATTATTTTTTTTCTCCTGTTTGGCAGTATAGCGGCAATTACCATATACAACAGAAGGCTTCTTTACACCGGCGAAGAAACTCTGATTGCTATAAATAATGAAATGGGGATGCTTGCTGATATCAGCATGGATATTCACAAACTTCCTATCCCTGTTATTCATTATCTGGGCACAAACGATAAGGGCGATGAGGCAAGGTATAAGGCCATCTTAAATGATATTCGCAATAATATAAAGACATTGAAATCAATGAAGGTTACTACCTCTTTTGAAATGGAGTGGTTGAATGACGCGGAAAATGAGATTGCCGCTCTGGATTCCGAGGTAAATGACATATTCAGGAAACATTGGATGGCAAACGACCTAAAGGCAGATAAACTCACTGTAAAAATTGAAGACGCCGCAACAACTATTGCCGAAAAATATATCCGGCGGCACCAGTTATTTGACAAGGCCGAGATAGAGGCTGCTGCAAGGCAAAGACAAAAGACGCTCAATCATGTGGATGTTGTGCTTATAACAGGCGGCGCCGTTGCCTTTGTCGTCGGCATCATTATGCTCATATACTTTTCCAGAACCATAATCAGTCCCTTGCGAAGATTGGCGGGAATGGCTAAAAACATATCAGGGGGCGATTTCAGCAGCCGCATGGAGATAAACACAGGCGATGAGATAGAAGATGTTGCAAATGAATTTAACAATATGGCAGGCAGGATAGAGGAAGATGTTAGCCGCCTGAGCCGCCAGAAGGCATTGCTTGAAGGTATCGTAGATGCCATGCCGTTTCGCATACATGTTGTGGACAGGGATTTGAACGTTGTTGCCTGGAACTCAAGAAGAGAGCAAGGGGCATTTGCCGCCAGAAGAGAAGATGTAATAGGAAAAAATATATGGCATGCGCTTGATATGAGTTTTCCCAATGCCTCATCTGCGCGGGACAGAGATGAGATAAAAACCGAGTTTGCCGAGGTTTTTAAAACAGGCAGGAAGATTGAGAAAGAGGAGGTTTCAGGCAGCTTTGAAGATAAAAGATTTTTTAAGATTGCAAAGATTCCGCTTATAATGTCGGACGACGGCGTTGGCTATGTGGTAACTGTGCTGGAGGATGTGACAGAAAGACGCTTGCTGGAGATGAGGGTTATGGCAAGAGAAAGACTGGCTGCAGCAGGCCAGCTTGCCGCAGGAGTCGCCCATGAGGTAAATAATCCTCTGGCATCAATGGCTGTATGCGCCGAATCGCTTATAAAAAGACTTGGGCCTGAGAACTTTAAAGAAAAAGATGACTATGAACGGTTTGTCAGTTATCTGAAGATTATAGAGGCCGAGATATACAGATGCAAGCGCATAACCACTGACCTTTTGGATTTCAGCAAAGAGCGCAGCCTTGTTGTAAAGGATGTAAATATAAACCGTGTGGCAGCCGAGACCGTAAAACTACTTCAGTATCAGCAGAAATACAAGGGATTCATTGTGAAAATGGATTTTGAAGATAATCTGCCGGATATCCCTGCTGACGAAGGTCAATTGAGGCAGGTCTTTCTGTCTATTATAACCAATGCATTTGAGGCAATGGAGCCAGGTGGGTTGCTCAATATATCAACGGCAAATAATACGGACAACGGAGTCCGCGCTATAAGGATAAAATTTCAGGATAACGGCTGCGGCATTCCAAAAGAAAATACAAACAGGATATTTGAGGCGTTTTGGACAACAAAGGGACATGATGGCACAGGGCTCGGCCTTTCCATCTGCCACGGCATAGTAAGCCTTCATGGCGGGAGCATAGAGGTTGAATCAGAGGTAGGCAAAGGGAGCGCATTTACGGTAATATTCCCGGTTGTGCCTCTGCAGAAAATTTAACTTGAGAATTCCCTGTAGCTTGCTACAGGGGTTCCTCTGTCATTGCGAGCGAAGCGAAGCAATCTCTTGTTTTGGGATTGCGGAGCCTGTTCCGAGCCTGTCCTGAGATTGCTTCGCCCCTGATTGAATTATTCAGCGGCTCGCAATGACAGGCGAGAAAGCTCGCTCCTCGCAATGACGTGTAC
>JACPZB010000079.1 GCA_016195725.1 Deltaproteobacteria bacterium
AAACCCTGCTTTTATTGCCTTTATGGCAGCATCCTTTATGTTGTCAGGCGTGTCAAAGTCAGGCTCGCCCGCGCCAAAGTCTATAACATCCCATCCCTTTGCCTTCATTGCCTTTGCCTTTGCAGTGATGGCAAGCGTCGGCGATTCTTTGACATCCTGCATCCGTTTTGCAAGTTTTATTGTAAAAGAATTCATGTTAAAATTTCTCCTTCACCATCTTCGCCACATTTGGCGGAACAAAGCAGTCAAACCTGCCGCCGAGCCGGGCAATCTCTTTTATAAATCTTGAGCTTAAATATGCATAGCCTTCTGCGGTCATCATAAATACGGTTTCAATATCCGAAGCCAGTTTTCTGTTGGTAAGCGCCATTTGAAATTCATATTCAAAATCTGAGATAACCCGCAGGCCCCTTACAATGACATGCGCCTTCCTCTTATGCAGATAATCTATGAGCAGGCAGTCAAAGCTTTCAACTTCCACGTTCTTATATTTTTTTACCGCGTCCTTTGCCATTTTTATCCTTTCATCCACAGTAAAGAGCGGTTCCTTGACAGGACTTTCAGCAATGGCTACTACAAGTCCGTCAAATAGTTTTAGACCCCTTTCTATAATATCAAGGTGGCCGTTTGTTATTGGATCAAATGTTCCAGGATAAACTGCTATGCGTTTTTTCATAGTTTTAGGTTATAGGCTATGGGTTTTGCCTATTGCCTGTTTTATAAAATGACACTACCGTATCCCCGTATCTCCTTCTATCTGTAAGCTCAATGCCTTTAAGCTCTCCATCCCATATCATGCGCTTTGATGATTCTACAACTATCAGACCGTCTGCTGCGAGGAGTCCTTTGTTTCCAATGTGATTCAATGCAATGCCCATGAGCGATGTGTTGTAGGGAGGGTCTATAAATATGAGATCAAACTTTTCGCCTTTCTTGCTCAGCATGTTTAATGCTGATTCTACATCTTTAGCAAGAATAGCAGCCTTGTCTATGAATCCGCATACATCCAGATTCTTTTTTATAATCTTAACAGCCTTTGGTTCACTATCTACGAATGTTGCTGTAGCTGCCCCCCTGCTTAACGCCTCTATCCCAATAGCGCCTGTTCCTGCAAACAGGTCTAATACATTTTTGAATGCAAACAGGCGCGGCAGGATATTGAATATTGCCTCCCTTACCTTATCTGTTGTAGGTCTTATGGACATGCCCCTAAAAGAGGCGAGTCTTCTTCCTTTGGCTGTTCCTCCTATGATGCGCATTTATTTTTGGGAGTGGAATGTTGGAGATGGGGAAAGCAAATTTTTTATCCAATTCCACGCCCCCTGACTCCCACATCCTAAGTGTGTCTAACAGGTATGCCTATAATCTTTACAGAGATAAGGCGGTTTCTCGAGCCGTCAAATTCTGAAAAATATATTGCCTGCCACTGGCCAAGGGTTATTCTTCCCCTGTTTATTGGGATAGTAACGCTGTTGCCGATAAGGAGGGATTTGAAGTGGGCATGCGCATTCCTGCCGTAATCGCCTTTATTATGACGGTAGGTCGGCTTATTGGGGATTGTCTCATTTAAAAAATCATGCAGGTCTTTTGCCAATTCAGGGTCTGCATTATTGAGATGAATGCTTGCTGTTGTGTGGCCTGTAAATATAGTAACTGTCCCCTCATATATATCGCTTTCGTGGACTATAGCCTCCACCATACTGGTAATATTTATATCCTCGCTCTTCTGAGTAGTTTGCAGCCTGATTGTGTCGCTAAAGACCTTCATTCGTCCTCCTTTAAAGAAGTTGTAAGTTTCAGGTTACAAGTTGTAAGTCTTAAGTTTTAACCTGCAACTTGTATCTTGCAACCTGCAACTAATTTTTATAATAACTGCGGCAATATATCCCCTGCCTTGCCAATGAAAGTTGCATCCATACTGGCTGACAGTGGAGTTTTTTCTATATTAACCTCTACAACAAGGGCGCCTTCGTCCTTTGCCCGTAATGCAAAAGATGCTGCCGGCTGCACTATACCTGATGTGCCTATTATAAACATAAGATCGCAGTTGTCAATTGCAACAAAGGCCTTTGTTAAATTGCTGTCCGACAGCATCTCGCCAAACCAGACCACATCGGGTCTTAACAGTCCGCCGCATTCGCAAAAGGGCAATATCTTGATGGGTACAACTCTATTTACAGTAATCTTGCCGCAGGAAAGGCATCTTACGCGCCATATATTGCCGTGAAGCTCTATAATGTTTTTGCTGCCGGCAAGCTGGTGAAGGCCGTCTACATTCTGGGTGATAAGGGTAAACTCCTTAATCCTCTTTTCTATCCCTGCAATGGCAAGATGGGCAGCATTCGGTTTGAACTGAGCCAGCGTCCTTCTTCTCCAATCATACCACTCCCAGACAAGCCTTGGGTCTTGTTTAAATGCTTCAGGGGTTGCCAGTTCTTCAGGTCTAAAATTTTTCCAGAGCCCGTTCTTCCCCCTGAATGTAGGCACACCGCTTTCCGCTGAAATGCCTGCGCCGGTCAATATTGCAACAGCCTTTGATTTATATAGTCGTTCCTGTATATCCTGAAGCCTGAATTCTTTTATATTGTGCATCGTATATTCTGAAAGCGGCATATTGAAGAACTCTGCCCTGAACCTGTTTCTGACAGGTTCAGGAATGACAGGGATTCTCCTCGGTCGCGCTTAGCGTGGCTTGGTAAGGAATTTGTTCCGTTCATAAGGATTATAAAAGATTTAATGAGTATATTGAAAAGTTGTTGTTTTGTCAACTCTTGACAAATTATATACTATGTCTAATAAAGCAGTCTTTAAGTATTTTACTGAAAGTAAAATACTTGATTTGTCAAGGCTCGATAATATACGCAACCCAATGGCTTGCAAGTATCTCATATATCTGGTAATATAACAGGATGATTGAAGAAGAGGGCATTATAATAGATGTAAAGGGAGACACAGTCTTTATAAAGGCTGAGAAAGGGACTTCGTGCGAAAGCTGTGTGGCAAGAGAGACATGTCACGGCGCCATAGGCACAAATGAAGTTATTATAGAAGCTGAAAACCGTGCAAATGCCAAATTCGGAGACAGGGTAGTCGTCATGGTTGGCACTGCCACAATTCTTAAGGCAAGTTTCATACTATATATGGGGCCTATCGCTGGCCTGATTATAGGCGTAATACTTGGCCAGGTACTTGTGAAGCAGTTTGCTATAGATTTGAACCCGGATTTGCTGTCAGGAATCCTTGGGGCTCTGTTTCTGGTCATAACATTTTTCGGCATCAGGATTTACGGCAAATCGCTTGAAAAAAGAGAAGGTTTCAGACCGGTAGTGATTAGGATTGTTTGATGGCTGCGGATATAAAGGTTGTATGCCAGAACAGGAAGGCCTATCATGACTACTTCATAGAAGAACCGGTAGAGGCCGGCATTGTATTGGTCGGAACAGAAGTAAAGTCTTTGCGGCTTGGTCAGGCAAATCTGAAAGACAGCTACGCAATGGTAAAGGGCGAAGAGGTCTTTCTTGTAAATGCGCACATAAGCCCATACAAACAGGCGGATAGATTTACCCAGCCGGAGCCTGACCGGACAAGAAAACTCCTCCTCCACAGACAAGAGATAAATAAACTTATAGGAAAGACCAAAGAGAAGGGTTACACCCTTATTCCAACAAAAATTTATTTTAAGAATGGAAAGGCAAAAGTAGAAATCGCCCTGGCTAAAGGAAAAAAACTTTTTGATAAAAGAGAGGCGATAAAGAAAAAGACCGTTGAAAGAGAGATGGAAAAAGCTGTGAAGGGCAGGAGGTAGACGCAGGCAAGATTTAAGTCTTGCAATTAAGGCCCTTTTAGCCTTAGAATAAAAAAAGGGGGCGACAGGTTTCGACGGGATAATCTGATGCCAAGGGAAGCATACCGAGGTCTGGGGACTCGTTAAAACACCAGAAAACAATAGTCGCAAACGACTATAACTACGCTCTGGCTGCTTAAGTCAGCCAGCGTCTTTTAAGCCTTTTCCTGCGCGGCTTAAGAGACGACAGAGAGCAGGATGGCCTTTCACGCCTTGCCCAAGCTACTGAAAGGCGAGATATAAATGGGCTGGCTCCTTGATACCCTGCCTGATGGGAATTGAAGGGCGAGACTTAAATTTCAGGATAAGTATGTAGATGCCCTGGATAAGCATTCTCGGACGCGGGTTCAATTCCCGCCGCCTCCACCAAAAAAATCTTGCCCCCAATTCCATCTGCTAAATGCGCATAATCTACGGCATAAATCCTGTATCAGAGGCCTTAAAATCCCATCCCGAATATTTTAAAGATATTCTTATTGCGCGAGGCAAGGGTGATCAGGCAAGCGAAAGAATAAAAAAGCTTGCCGAACAACACGGCATAAAATGCAGGTTCGTTGAAAAGAGCGAAATTGAAAGACTTGCCCAAACTTCACACCATCAAGGCGTTATTGGCATCGTGGAGGAATTTACATATGCAGGGCTTGAGGATATATTAGATAGATGGAGGTCTTCCGGTGAAAATGCCCTTATCCTCATCCTTGACTGCATTCAAGACCCTCAGAATCTCGGTTCATTAATCAGGACAGGCAATGCAGCAGGCGTTCACGGCGTAATCATCCCAAAAGACAGGGCGGCAGAGATTACCCCTGCTGTGGTAAAGGCGTCCGCAGGAGCAATTGAACATATGTTGATTAGCCGTGTAACCAATATTGCAGATACAATTTTGAGGCTCAAAGAGGCCGGTCTATGGATAATAGGAATAGAGGCTGGCTGCCAGCAAGATATTTATTCTTTTGATATGAACACAGACCTGGCAATCGTAATAGGAAGCGAAGGCAAAGGCATAAGACGGCTTGTCAAAGAAAAATGCGATGTTTGTCTCTCTATTCCGATGAAAGGCGGCATCTCATCTTTGAATGCCTCTGTTGCCGGGGGCATAGTATTATTTGAGGCATTGAGAAAGAGAAAAGGGTTTTAAGCCTTCAGCATGTCATAGAGGGTAACAAGCTTGTTTATTGAGTATTCCTTTTTTCCCCCAGGAAGGTGGATGATCACTTCATCTCCAACTTCTTTGTTTAAGAGGGCATTGCCAATGGGAGAGGCGATGGAAATCTTTCCATTCTTAGGGTCAACATCTTCGGGCGTGACAAGTTCATAGACAACCTCTTCCCCTGTATTCAAATCCTCTAAGAATATCTTTGAGCCAAATGCAATTTTGTCCTTTGGCAGTGTGTTCAAATTGATGGAAGAAAGTGCGTTGATTCGTGCGTGCAAATGCGCCAGCCTTGCCTGGAGAAAGGTCTGCCGCTCCTTTGCAGCGTGGTATTCAGCATTTTCCCTAAAATCCCCATGGGCTGCTGCCTTCCTGAGTTCTTTTGGCAGTTCTATGCGCAGTTCTCTTTCTAATTTTTTCAGCTCTTCTTCCAGCTGTTTTACAATAGGCAGTTTATGCATACTGGCTCCTTAAATTGATTGCGCAGATGATAGGATACCCGTCATTGCGGCCGAAGGCGAAGATTTGTCCCGAGCGTAGCGAGGAAACTCTGATGAGATTGACACGGGCTTCGCCCGCGCAATGACATTTTAGCGTAATCATACCATGTCTTTTTTAATAAGTCTTTTCATTTTTTCAACTGCTTCTAAAGCATCCTTTGCATAGCCGTTTGCGCCTATCTTATCTGCAAATTCCTGATTTACAACGGCGCCGCCAACCATTGTCAGAACAGGTACGCCTTTTGTTTTGAGTTTTTTTAAGATATTATCCATCTCCATAACAGTTGTGGTCATCAAGGCTGATAGACCGACTACATCTACCTTATTCTTTATTGCCTCTTCTATAATTTTATCAGCAGGCACATTCTTCCCAAGGTCAATAATCTCAAAACCGTGATTCTCTAAGAGCGTTGACACAATGTTCTTTCCTATATCATGTATATCCCCTTCAACCGTTGCCATCAGAACCTTTCCGAGGCTCTCTCCCTTTTTGCCCTTCAACTCTTTCTTCAGCCTGTCAAATGCCCTTTTCATAGTGTCGGCAGAAAGCATAACCTGCGGCAGAAAGTAGATGTTCTGTCCAAAGAGGCGTCCAACTTCTTCAAGCCCTGGTATGAGCGCATCGTTACTTATTTTAAGAGGCTCCCAGCCTTGTTTCAATGCCTCTTCAACCAAAGCTACAATCCCTTCCTCATCACCGTCAATGATAGCCTTCTTTAATCTCTCATCAATAGTCTTTGCTTCTTCTTTTTTTGTTTCCTCTTGCCCCTTGCCCCTTGCCCCTTGCCCCCTGTATTTTTTTATATATCTTTCTGCCCTCAAATCATGGCCTGTCAAGACAAGGGCTGCATGATACGCATCCATCATCTGACTATTGTGCGGATTAATAATAGCGGCATCAAGGCCTGCCGCAATTGCCATTGTCAAAAAGTTTGCGTTTATTATCTCTCTATTGGGAAGGCCGAAAGAGATGTTGCTTACCCCGAGGATGGTTGAGAGTCCGAGTTTTTCTTTAATCATCCTTATTGCCTTTAATGTCTCTTGTGCAGATTTTTGGTCTGCGCTTACCGTCAGTGCCAGACAATCTATTACAATATCTGATTTGTTAAGACCATATTTCATTGCCCTCTTTAAAATTGCTTCTGCAATGCAGAGCCTTCCTTCTGCTGTGGGAGGTATTCCCTTATCATCCAGTGCTAAACCGAGCACAGCTGCCCCGTATTTTTTTGCAAGGGGAAGGACTATCTTCAATTTCTTTTCCTCTCCGCTTACAGAGTTTATAAGCACTTTTCCATCAACTGCCTTAAGTCCTGCCTCAAGGGACTCGGCACTTGAGGAATCCAGAACTATAGGAAGCTGGCAGTTTTCATTCACTGCAAAGACTGCCATCGGCATTGATGCTGGCTCATCAGCGCCTGGCACGCCCACATTTACATCCAGGATATGCGCACCCGCATCCTGCTGCGATTTTGCCTCTTTGCGGATGATGGAGGTCTTTTTTTCTTTAATCTCTTGTTGGAGAAGGCTTTTACCGGTTGGATTTATCCTCTCGCCTACAATAATAGGCGGCTGGGTGCCGCCAAATGATATATATCCGCTGCGGCTCGCAAGCCTGGTTGATTTTATTTCTGGCCTTTCAACCCTTGACCCTTGACCCTTGACCCTTGACCCCATTTCTTTTATATGTTCAGGTGTTGTGCCGCAGCATCCGCCGATTATTCTGACCCCAGCATCCAAAAGTTTTGGCACATAGGCTGCCATTTCTTCTGGCATTGCAGGAAAAATTGTTTTGCCGTCCTTTAAATATGGTATGCCTGCATTAGGCTGGGCGATTAATGGCAGGGTGGTAACCTTGCTCATGGCCTCAACTGCCCTGTAGATACCTTCTATTCCTAAACTGCAATTTGCGCCGATTGCATCGCACCCGAGTCCTTCTGCAACTATGGCAAATACCTGCGGCGGGGTGCCAAGCACAGTCCGCATGGTCTCATCGAATGTCATGGTCGCCGCTACCGGAAGCCCAGAGGCCTTTGCGGCAATTATTGCCGCCTTCATTTCCCGTATGTCCATCATTGTTTCAATGATGATTAAATCTACACCGCCCTCTTTCAGCGCATTAATCTGTTCTGAAAATATACCTGCTGCCTCATCAAAGGTTAAATCGCCTATGGGTTCCAGAAACTTTCCAGTTGGTCCAAGCCCGCCCGCAACAAAATTATCCCTTCCAACAGCCTCTCTTGCATTTTTTGCCGCCTTCAAGTTTATCTCGCCGAGCTTGCCCTCAAGGTTGTATTCCTTCAGCTTGATTTTATTGGCCCCAAATGTGGCGGTTGTAACAACATCAGAACCTGCATTTATATATCCCTTATGAACCTCTTTTATCATCTCAGGGTTTGTGATATTCAGCTCATCAGGGCATCCGCCAGGTTTTAGGCCGAGCTTTTGGAGCATGGTGCCTGTAGCGCCGTCAAAGATTAACGGCCTTTTCTTTAATTCTCTTAAAAAGGAGTTTTTCATGAGTCTATTATCCTTTGATGAGGTCTTTGTTTGGGCCGAGAGGAAAGGAGATATCTATATGACCTGCGAGGGTTTTTAGTTTTTTCCCTTCAATGAGGAGCTGCACTTTTTTTACCTCTGGGAAATTAAGGGTTGCCGTGTTTATAAGGGAATATATAGTTTGTAGTTCAGCGGAGCTCCCGCCAGGATGATTTTGGGAAATCTCCTTATTGAAATTTAGGTATACAATGCCCTCTTTAACCTCAACGGTGAGAAGCTTTGTGCCAGCCGGGATAGTATCGGTAAGTTTTCCTTTGGGTCCGCCAACAAGGTCATTTATGGCCTCTTTAATCTCCTTTGCTAAAGCCCCCTTTTCTATCTCCCTCTTTTCTGCCTTTAGTGCAATACCATCTTCATTGGAAAAAAAGAGGCTTACCACCCTTGCTTCCGGTTTAGATATCTTTTTGGGGATGAGATAAGGTGGAATCTTTTCACCATATTTTGTAAGGAGGTAAATGCCAATGACTGCGGTAAGGAGGGCAACGATGATTACTGTTAGAATAGCGCTGCCGCCGCTGCCTTTCTTTTTTCTTGAGCCTTGTACTTTTGGATTAGATCGCGAGGCTGATTTTTTGCAAGATAATTTTTTTTTGGCCATGTGCGTAATTTCAGTTAATTCCCCAGATTTACAAGCTCAACAGTATTAAAACTTGCACCCATAAATCTGCTGCCAACCTGTTTAAATCTTTCAGGCGAGTCTGTAACAAAGAATTGATGAGAGCTTTGTCCTGATGATATGGTTTTGAGAATATTTCTGTCCATAAGGCACCTGGCAACCTCTGCCGCGGTTTCGCGGCCCGAATCTATAAGCATTACATTTTCACCCATAATATCGCTGATTACACCTTTTAATAGCGGGTAGTGGGTGTAGCCGAGAATGAGCGCATCTATCCAGTGCCCCTTTATATCCTGCAGATATGTCTGAGCAGTCAGGCGGACTATCTGATTGTTTATCCAGCCTTCTTCTACAAGAGGTACAAATAAAGGACACGGCTGGGTGAATACGGCAATAGATAGGTCAATGGCCTTTATTGCATCAAAATAAGCCCCGCTTCTTATTGTGCCTTCTGTTCCTATGACGCCAATCCTTTTAGCCTTTGTTACCTCAACCGCTTTTTTTGCTCCGGGTTCTATCACGCCAACCACAGGTATAGGCAGTTCCTTTTTAAGCTGCGGCAGACAGTATGCAGATGCTGTATTGCACGCAACGACCAGAAGCTTTATATCAAACTTTAAAAGAAACTTTGCGTTTTCAAAGGAATACCGCATCACTGTCTCGGCAGATTTTGTTCCATACGGCACACGGGCGGTGTCGCCAAGATAAATGGTATCCTCTCCTGGCATGGCATTCAAAATCTCCTTCAATACTGTAAGTCCACCTATGCCGGAGTCAAATATTCCGATTGCCCTTTTCATTCCCGAATGCCTTCCTGTTCCCTGAGTCAAATTGTTTAATGGTTATCAGTTTAGGCAATCCATCATTGTTTGTCAAGGGTCAAGGCAGGTTTTACTAAGAAATTATATGTTATGGTTGACTTATCCGAAAAAAAAACATATTATCTTTATGCTAACTTACGGGGATAATGGGTTATTATGAAGCTCATTAGACCTTTCTGGTTTTATATCTATATTTTTATTAAGTCAAAATAAAGAGAGATACTCCAGTTTAAGATGAGGTCTAACGGGGTGAAGATACGAAAGGCTGTATTCCCTGCTGCTGGATTTGGAACAAGATTTTTGCCGGCAACAAAGGCAATTCCCAAGGAAATGCTTCCTCTGATAGACAAGCCGTTGATTCAGTATTCTGTAGAAGAGGCAAAGAGGTCAGGGCTTGAAGAGGTGATTATTGTAACCGGGATGGGCAAGACTGCTATTGAAGACCATTTTGATGTATCGTTTGAACTGGAGATGCTTTTAAAGGAAAGAAACAAAACAGAGATATTAAAAATGATTGAGGAATTGTCCAATTTTATTCATTTCTCCTACACACGTCAAAAAAAGCCTCTAGGTCTTGGGCACGCTATTCATTGCGCCAAGAATTTAGTCGGTATGGAGCCGTTTGCTGTCTTCTTGAGCGACGACGTTATAGACGCAAAAATCCCGGTTATGAAACAAATGGTGCATACCTTCCGACAATATCCGTATTCTATATTGGCGGTTCAGCGGGTACCCAAAAAAGAAGTGCATCATTATGGCATTATAGAGGCAAAGAAGATATGTCCGAGGATTTATAAGGTTATTGACATGGTAGAAAAGCCTCATCCACATGATGCGCCTTCAAATCTGGCGATTATCGGCAGATATATCCTGGCCCCGGAGATATTTAATGCCTTGGAACAGATTAGACCTGGCAAGGGCGGAGAGATTCAGCTTACTGACGGACTCAAGATGCTTTCCAGAACACAACCCATATATGCATATGAATTTGAAGGAAATAGATATGATGCTGGTGATAAGCTGGGTTTTCTCAAGGCCAATGTATCGTTTGCTTTAAACACCCCTGGTATCAATAAGGAGTTTAGAAGCTTCTTGAGGGGATTAAATCTTTGATTTTTACGCTGGATAGAGAAATATGGTAAAGCTTCCTAAAAAAGGTTTAACAGACCAACCCATCTCCACAGATATTGGCATGGTATTTCAATATCTGTTCGAAGAAACAGAAAAGATTGCCTCGCCAAAAGATATTGCTATGAACCATACCCCTGTGGTAGATATATTCTCTACGCAGGATAGCATAATAATAGAGGTAGAGATGCCTGGTGTAAGAAAAGACGAGGTAGATATCTCCATCCTGCACAATGCCATTACTGTCAGAGGTCTTAAGTATGAATGTTTTGAGGAAAAAAAGATAAACTTTGTTTGCATGGAAAGAAGCTTTGGGAGGCTCTTCAGAGTTATAGATATACCTTGTTCGGTTGATACAACCAGAATAAAGGCAGTATGCAAGGACGGCCTTTTGACTATTACATTGCCGAGGGTTGCTGAAAAACGCGGAATACCAAAGAAGATTACTGTAGAATCATAAAAAATGGGAGGGGAGGATATAGGGTGCGGGAGGTGGTAAAATCTTCTACCGCATCCCATATCCCGCTTCCTACATCCTATCTTTTTGGAGGAACAGAAAGTGAGCGACGAAAAGGAGAAACAAGAACAAAAGGAAGATCAGCTGATAGTTCCTGATACGTTGCCTCTTCTGCCGATAAGAGATGTAGTCATCTTTCCTTTTATGATAGTGCCGTTGTTTGTTGGAAGGGAAAAATCCATAAATGCAGTTGATATGGCCCTTACCAAGGAGCGTCTTGTCTTCCTGGCTACCCAGAGGAATATATCTGATGAAGAACCGCAGTCAAAAGACCTCTATCAAACCGGAACGGTTGGTATGATTATGAGAATGCTGAAGCTGCCCGACGGCCGGGTAAAGATACTTATCCAGGGTCTTACCAGGGCGGTTATTAAACAATATGTGCAGGACAAGCCAACCTATGTTGTTTCCATTGAAAAGATTAAGGAAAACCCTATAACTCAGCCGAGCCTTGAAGTAGAAGCTATGATGCGCAGTGTCAGAGAACAGCTTGAGAGGCTTTCCTCGCTGGGCAAGGTCATATCTCCCGAAATTATGATGATCATAGAAAGCATGAATGAGCCGGGAAGGTTGGCCGATATCGCAGTAGCTAATATAGGACTTAGGGTTGAAGATGCACAGAGTATCCTCGAGGTATTTGATCCTATCAAACGTTTGGAAAAGGTAAACGAATATCTGGTAAAAGAACTGCAGGTCTCCACCATGCAGGCGAAGATACAATCTCAGGCAAAGGAAGAGATGGATAAAAGCCAGCGCGAATATTTCCTTCGGGAGCAGATGAGGGCTATAAAGAGCGAGCTGGGTGAGTTGGAGGAGATAACCGAAGAGATAGACGAGACAAGAAAAAAGATAAAAAAGGCCAAAATGTCTCCTGATGTGGAGAAAGAGGCCTTAAAACAGACAGACCGTCTCGAGTCAATGCATCCTGATGCGGCTGAGTCTGCGATTATAAGGACATATCTGGACTGGCTTGTTGAACTCCCGTGGAGCAAATCCACAAAAGACGCCCTTGACATCAAAAAGGCGAAAAAAGTTTTGGACGAAGACCACTACAACCTTGAAAAGATAAAAGAACGGATACTTGAATATCTGGCTGTGCGGAAGCTGCATCAGAAGAGCAAAGGGCCTATACTTTGCTTTGTTGGTCCTCCGGGTGTTGGCAAAACCTCGCTGGGCAGGTCAATTGCACGGGCGATGGGCAGAAAATTCGTCCGCATATCCCTCGGTGGAATAAAAGACGAGGCTGAGATACGGGGGCATAGAAGGACTTATGTGGGGGCCCTGCCGGGGAGGATAATACAGGGTATAAAGCAGGCAGGCACAAACAACCCAGTCTTCATGATGGATGAAATAGACAAGATAGGCATGGATTTTAGGGGCGACCCATCTTCAGCCCTTTTGGAGGTTTTAGACCCAGAGCAGAATTATGCATTCAGCGACCATTACCTGAATCTTCCTTTTGATCTGTCAAAGGCCATGTTTATAACAACGGCCAACATGCTTGACCCTATTCCTGATGCGCTTAAGGACAGGATGGAGGTGTTGGAGCTTGCTGGATATACTGAAGAAGAGAAGCTTGAGATTGCAAAAAAATATATCGTGGAGAGGCAGATGCTTGAGAATGGTTTAAACAAAAAATTTATTCAGATAACTGATGAGGCAATAAAAGAGGTAATCTCCCAGTATACGAAAGAGGCGGGGCTCAGAAATCTGGAGAGGGAGATAGCTTCTGTATGCAGGAAGGTAGCGAGAAGGGTCGCTGAGGGAGAGAAGGGGCTTACCGTTATTACTCCCAAAACCATAGAAGAATATCTTGGCGTTCCAAAGTTCATACCAGAGGCAGAGCAGGAAGAGGATGAAATAGGAGTGGCCACGGGCCTTGCCTGGACACCGGTCGGAGGAGAAATCCTCTATATAGAGGCAACCACGATGAAGGGCAAGGGCAATCTCACGCTCACAGGCCACCTGGGGGAGGTAATGAAGGAGTCTGCCCATGCAGCTTTGAGCTATGCAAGGAGCAGGGCAAAGGTGCTTGGTTTAACAGATGATTTTTATAAAGAACTGGATATACATATTCATGTGCCGGCAGGGGCTATCCCAAAAGATGGCCCTTCAGCAGGTGTAACTATGGCAACGGCCCTTATTTCAACCCTTGTAAAAATTCCGGTAAGCAAAGATGTTGCCATGACAGGAGAGATTACGCTCAGAGGGAGGGTTTTGCCCATTGGCGGCGTCAAGGAGAAGGCCCTGGCGGCGTTAAGGGCAAAGATTAATACCATACTATTGCCGGAAAGGAATAAAAAGGATATAGAAGATATACCAAAGGATATTCAAAAGAAAATGAATTTTGTCTTTGTAAAGCACATGGATGATGTGCTTAGCATAGCTTTGAAAAAGAAGGTAAAGATGCTTAAGAAGCCTCTTGCCCCTGTTAACAAAAGAAGCGTTGCGGCAGCAAGATAGTCATGTATGGATATAAAAGAACTTGGAGAGCTTGGCCTGATTAAAAAACTTGCCGCCCAGTTTGCTACCAGCCATCCAAGGATTATAAAAGGCATTGGAGATGACGCATCAGTTACGCTGCAGGATGAGACAAAATATCTCCTCTGCACTACCGACACGCTTGTTGAAGACATACACTTTTCTCTCAAGTATACACCTTCATATAATCTGGGCAGAAAGGCTGTAAGTATATCGCTAAGTGATATTGCTGCAATGGGCGGAACCCCGACCTTCCTGCTCGTATCAATAGTTTTTCCGCCAACAACTCCAATAGATTTTATAGAGCTTTTTTATAAAGGGATAAAGGAAAAGGCTCAAGAGTTTGGTGTGGGACTGATTGGCGGCAACACCTCTTCTTCTCCTGATAAAATAGTAATAAGCACAACAATGCTTGGCGAGGTTCCAAAGGACCAAGTCCTTTTCAGGAAAGGGGCTTCGGTTGGAGATGCAATATATGTAACCGGTTATCTTGGAGATTCTGCTCTGGGGCTTAAGGTATGGCAGCAAAAGGGCAGTACAGTAATAATAGATCCATTTTTAAAAGATGCGATGTTGGCGCATATAGATCCGCATCCACGGGTTAAGGAAGGGATAATAATTGCAGAAAGAAGGCTTGCGACATCCATGATAGATTTAAGCGATGGTTTGATTTCAGACTTGCGGCATATTGTAGAAGAAAGCGTTGTGGGGGCAAAGGTATTGCTTAAACAGATACCAATCTCTACAAGCCTGAAAAGATGGATATTAGAGCATCCGCAGGACATAATGCTGTCCTTAGCCGGCGGTGAAGATTATGAGCTTTTGTTTACTGCATCGCCAAATAATGCTCGGCTTATAGAAATTATGGCAAAAGAAATAGGTGCGCCAGTCACACGGATTGGTGAAATAGTCCCAAAGGAATTGTGTATAACCGTTTTGGATGAAAACGGTAAGGTTGTTCCTTTGACAACCGAAGGATTTGAACATTTTAAGCAGTAGCGCCATCTAACAGGATGTTGAAAATCGGAACAGACTCCGCAATCTCTACTTGGTGATTTATTGAGATATGAGATTGCCTCCCCTTCCCTTAAACCTCGGTCTGGCGCCAGGTCAAGCTTGTTTCAGGATCAGGGCTGTGGCTCAGCTGCGCGCAATGGCTATAAAAAAGACTTTTTCAACAACCTGGCAATATAATACCCTTGACAAGGCAAACTGTTTTCTAATACTATTACAGAAATTGGCAATCTGCCTTGTTAGAAAGCCCTTAGGAGTTTTTAACGGCGTTTATTGAGGTATAGTATTTATGGTTGACAGACTTGGCGAACTTTTGGTCAGGGAAAAACTCATAACACCTGACCAGCTTAAAAAGGCTATTGAGGAACAGCGGATATCAGGAGGCCGATTAGGGTATAATCTTGCCAGGCTCGGCTATGTAAACGAAAAAGACCTTACCAGTTTTTTAAGCAAGCAATACGGCATACCTTCGGTAGATCTGGCTGCCACAGAGATAGACCATGAGGTAATAAAACTCATCCCGGAAGATGTTGCCAATAAATATCAGGTTATTCCAATCAGCAGGACCGGCTCCACATTGGTGATAGCAATGGCTGACCCCTCCAATATTTTTGCAATAGATGATATAAAATTCCTTACAGGCTATAATGTTGAGTCAGTAATTGCCTCTGAGGCTGCTATAAAGACTGCCATAGAGAAATACTATGCTGCTGAGGAGATGGAACTGGGAGATGTTTTAACAGAGTTTGATGAAAGCGAGATGGAGATACTTCAGGAAGAGGAAGAGGTTGATGTGAATGACCTCAAAAAGGCTGTTGAAGACGCCCCTGTGGTCAAGCTGGTAAACCTTATCCTTACCGATGCGATTAAAAGAGGGGCGAGCGATATCCATGTAGAACCGTATGAGAAATTGTTCAGGGTCAGATACCGGGTTGATGGAGTTCTCTCAGAGGTTATGAAGCCTCCCTTGAAGCTGAAGAATGCCATTGTGTCAAGGATAAAGATTATGTCCAATCTTGATATTGCAGAAAGACGGCTTCCGCAGGATGGAAGAATCAAGATGAAACTCGGCAAGGATAAGGAGATGGATTACCGCGTCTCTGTCCTGCCCACGCTTTTCGGCGAGAAGGTCGTTATGAGGCTTCTGGACAAATCCAATCTTCAACTGGATATGACCAAGCTCGGATTTGAAGAAAAGGCCTTAAAGGATTTTAAAGATGCGATTGAAAAGCCGTGGGGCATGGTTCTTGTTACAGGTCCGACAGGCAGCGGCAAGACCACCACGCTCTATTCGGCGCTCTCAGAATTGAACAAGGTCAGTGATAATATTTCCACTGCTGAAGACCCTGTGGAATTCAATCTCATGGGCATAAACCAGGTTCAGATGCACGAGGCGATTGGTTTAAATTTCGCCAGCTCTCTGCGGTCATTTTTGAGGCAGGACCCCGATATAATCATGGTGGGAGAGATAAGGGATTTTGAAACAGCCGAAATAGCGGTCAAGGCGGCGCTTACCGGCCATCTTGTCCTTTCAACTCTGCATACGAATGATGCGCCGTCCACAGTAAACAGGCTTTTAAACATGGGTATAGAACCTTTCCTCATTGCCTCAGCTACGAACCTTATATTGGCCCAAAGACTTGCCAGAAAGATTTGCAAGGACTGCAAAGAAGAAGTTCGTGTATCGCCTCAGGCCCTTATAGATATCGGTGTTCCGGCCGAAGAGGCAAAATCATTCAAATGTTTTCACGGCAAAGGGTGCGCAACATGCGGCGGCACAGGCTGCAAGGGGAGGATAGCACTTTACGAGGTTATGCCTCTTACAGAGGCTTTGAAAGAGCTTGTGCTGAACGGCGCATCCTCTGCTGAATTAAAAAGGGGCGCTATAAAAGAAGGGATGAAGAGCTTAAGGATGAGCGGGATTACAAAGATGAAGGAAGGCGTAACTACCATAGAAGAAGTGGTAAGGGCAACGATGGCAGATTAGAAATGCAATATTCGTAATTGAGTAATAAGGAGACATCATGCCAGATACCCCGGAACAGCAGCCAAGAAAAGGCCCAACCATTCAGGACCTTTTGAAGCTCATGATAGACAAAGGCGGCTCTGACCTGCATTTAACAGCAGGCTCTCCGCCGAGGATGAGGATACACGGCAAACTTTTGCCTCTCGAATTGCCGCCACTCTCTCCTGTTGACACCAAACAGATGACATACACTGTTTTGACAGATGCCCAAAAACATAAATTTGAGGAGGAAAATGAACTGGATTTTTCATTTGGTTTAAAAGGCCTGTCGCGATTCAGAGGCAATCTGTTTGTTCAAAGGGGAGCTACGGCAGGAGTTTTCAGGACGATACCTTTTCAGATAAAAACATTCCAGGAACTTGGCCTGCCGCCTATTGTGGAGGAGCTTTCAAAAAAACCGAGGGGGCTTATCCTTGTTACAGGCCCTACAGGAAGCGGTAAGTCAACCACCCTCGCATCTATGATGAACAAGATAAACGAGGAAAGGGATGACCATATCATAACAATAGAAGACCCTATTGAATATCTCCATCCATCTAAAAAGTCCCTTGTGAACCAGAGGGAGGTTGGCGCTGATACGCAGACATTTAAAAAGGCATTAAAACATGTGTTAAGGCAGGATCCGGATGTTGTTCTGCTCGGCGAGCTTCGGGATATGGAAACCATTGAGATAGCCCTGACCGTTGCAGAGACCGGACACATGTGTTTTGCCACGCTCCATACTAATTCCTGCGTTCAGACAATAAACAGGGTTGTTGATGTGTTTCCGGCGCACCAGCAGCCACAGATAAGGGCGCAGCTTTCTTTTGTTTTGGAAGGCGTTATGTCGCAACTCTTAATACCAACAACAGACGGTAAGGGGAGGGTGTTGGCCTTGGAGATAATGGTTCCAAATTCTGCCATAAGAAACCTTATAAGAGAGGATAAGGTTCATCAGATATACTCGCAGATGCAGGTAGGTCAGGCCAAATTCGGCATGCAGACCATGAATCAGAGTCTTTTGACCCTCTATCAGCGGAGACTTATAACATTGGATGAGGCTATTGGCAGAAGCGGCGAACCCGATGAGTTAAGACAGATGATTGCGAATGCAGGCGGCGTGAGACCCGGAGGAATGGTAAGATAGGAAAAAATCCAAATTTCAAAATCCAAATGTCAAATGTTTGAACTTTGAGCTTTGACATTTGAACTTTAACAAATTATGCCTATATTTACCTACGAAGGAAAAACCTTAAGCGGCGAGCCAAGAAAAGGAGAAATAGAGGCCGCAAGCATGGTTATTGCTAATGCCGTCCTCAGAAGGCAGCAGATAATAACAAGCAAGCTTTCAGAAAAAAAGGCAGGCGGTTTTGCATTCAAGATTCCCGGCCTCGGCGGCAAGGTAACGACTAAAGAAATCGTTATCTTTACCCGTCAGTTTGCCACAATGATAGACGCAGGCCTTCCGCTTGTCCAGTGCCTTGAGATACTTTCGAGCCAACAACCCAACAAATTATTTAAGACAGCATTAACAGAAATAAAAAAGAGTGTTGAAGGCGGTTCAACATTTGCCGATGCCCTTCGCAAACATCCAAAGATATTTGACGACCTTTATGTAAATCTTGTTGCGGCTGGCGAGGTGGGCGGTATTCTGGATACCATATTAAACAGACTTGCCGGTTTCATGGAAAAGGCGGAGAAATTAAAGGGCAAGGTTAAAGGCGCCCTTACCTATCCAGCGGTTATTATCGTAATCGCGGGTATCGTCGTAGCTGTCCTGCTCCTCTATGTTGTGCCGATATTTCAGAAGATGTTCGCAGACTTTGGCAGCGCCCTGCCGGCGCCTACGCAGGTTGTGGTTAATCTAAGCGAAGGATTGAAAAAATATTGGTGGCTATTTGCCGGGATTATTGCTGGAATAGGCGCAGGCTTTCGCCAGTTTTATCATACGGCAAAAGGCAGGGTGATAGTTGACGACCTTATCTTAAAAGCGCCTGTATTCGGCGACCTTATAAGAAAGACCGCTGTTGCCAGATTCACCAGGACAATGGCTACCATGATGGCCAGCGGCGTGCCCATACTTGAGGCGCTTGAGATTGTTGCAAAGACCGCAGGAAATAAGACAATAGAATCAGCCATAATGAAGACAAGAACAGCCCTCAGTCAAGGTAAAACATTGGCAGAGCCTCTGGCTGAAACAAAGGTCTTTCCTTCCATGGTTGTTCAGATGATAGCAGTCGGCGAGTCCACAGGCGCCCTGGATGCAATGTTATCAAAGATAGCAGACTTTTATGAAGATGAGGTTGATCAGGCGGTTGACACTCTCATGTCCCTTATAGAACCGGCGCTTATGGCCTTCTTAG
Organism: Deltaproteobacteria bacterium; assembly: GCA_016195725.1. Taxonomy (GTDB): domain Bacteria; phylum Desulfobacterota; class GWC2-55-46; order UBA9637; family UBA9637; genus UBA10170. Next base: position 18,999 of record JACPZB010000079.1, read on the forward strand.
GCGTAGTTGTGGGAGGTCTTGTTATTACTATGTACCTGCCGATATTCAAGCTTGCCGGCGCAGTTGGAGGAGGATAAAAACAGTGGATAGTAGACAGTAGACAGGAAATACAGGGAACAAAAGTTTTTCCCTGACTATACTATCTACCACCTACTGTCTACTTTCCTTTCTATGCCCACCCAGTCCTCTCTATACCCTATTTTAAAAACCAGAATCAAATGGCTGATGGTCTTCAGGGTGGCGCTGGTCATTATATTTATAGGCACATCCATCTGGTTCCAGTTTAAACAAACCTCGCCATTCCAGTCCACTCTATATCCAATATATGCAATTCTGATCGTTACCTGTTTTCTTACTATCTTGTATGCGATTGTCTTTAAATGGATTGCCAATGTCAAGCTATTTGCATATCTTCAGATATTTGGCGATATCTTCCTTATTACTGCCACCTTGTATGTTACCGGCGGGTCAGAAAGTCTTCTTTCATTTCTCTATTTTTTGTCCATAATAAGCGCCAGCATTCTCCTGAGCCGCAGGGGCGGGTTTTATGCCGCATCAGCCAGCAGTATTGCATACGGGATTTTAGTAAACCTTGATTTTTATAAATGGCTTCCTCAAGGCTACAAATCTATCATCATAACAGGCCCTGGCTATGAAAGGGGAGACATACTGGCCACGGTAATGCTCAATATAATAGGTTTTTATACCGTTGCATTTCTTACAGGCTATCTTGCAGAGAGGACACTTGAAATAGAAAGAGAACTGGAGGAAAAGAAAATTGATTTTAAGAAACTTGAGGTATTAAATAAATATATTGTAGAGAATATAAACAGCGGAATATTAACAATAGATAATAATGAAAGGATAACATCCTTTAACAGGGCAGCAGAGAGGATTACCGGGTATACCCTCGGTGAGGTGTATGGCAATGCCATTGATATGATTTTTATAGATTTAATGAAGGTACAGGCCTATTCTCTTGCGCCGCCTGATAATAACCCTGCCTATTTCAGGATAGAAAGGCCATTCAGGAGAAGGGATGGGAAGGAATTATTTCTTGGCTTTGCAGTATCGCCAATAAGGGAAGGCGGCCATATTATCATATTTCAAGATTTGACGAGATTTAAAGAAATAGAGGAGGAATTGAGGAGGGTAGATAAATTGAGGGCGCTTGGCGAGCTTGCAGCAGGCATGGCCCATGAGGTCAGAAACCCCCTGGCGTCTATAAGCGGATCTATACAGGTCCTTAAGGACAGCTTGGCTGTGGATAATGAAAGCGAGCATCTTATGGATATTGTGATAAGAGAAACTGACAGGCTAAATGCATTGATTACGGACTTTCTCTTATTTGCAAAGCCAGCAGCAAAGATGGCTGAGATAAATTTGAGTGAGGTGATTCATAATACTCTAAATATGTTCCGCAACAGCCCTGAGTCTAAGGGTATTGATATTTATGTTAAATTAAAAGACAACCTCATCATAGAGGGAGACGGCCGGCAGCTCAAGCAGGTATTCTGGAATCTTTTCTTAAATGCCGGTCATGCAATGCCGGCTGGAGGAAGGCTGGAAATAAGAGGTCAAGGAATTTACTCGAATCCTGAAATCACGGAGCCCCGGAACCCTGAGCTTGCAGAGATAACTGTCTCTGATACAGGCAATGGAATTGCCGCAGATGATATAAATAATATATTTGACCCCTTTTTTACAACAGAGGATTTTGGAACAGGGCTTGGTCTTGCTGTGGTTCACAGGATTATAGAAGGGCATAAGGGGAAAATAGAGGTAAAAAGCAAAAAAGGGGAAGGGACAAGTTTTAAGATAATACTGCCAAAAGCAGTAGACAGTAAACAGTAGAGAGTAGACAGGAAATATAGGAAACAAAAGTTTTTCCCTGTCTACTATCTACTACATGCTGTCTACTTTCCTTAATTATTATGGCCAAAGAAAACATACTCATAGTTGATGATGAAAAGGGCATAAGGGACTTCCTTGAGATAACGCTGAAAAAAGAGGGCTACAGGGTTGCCTCTGTCTCCGGCGGCGAGGAGGCAATAAAGCTCTTGAATAAAAGCAGCTATGACCTTGTAATAAGCGACATCAGAATGAAAGGCATGAGCGGCGTTGAACTCTTAAAAAATATAAAGGAGATGAATCCAGAAACCCTCGTCTTTATGATTACTGCCTATGCATCGGTTGATACGGCAATTGACGCAATGAAGGCAGGGGCGTATGACTATATTACAAAGCCGTTCAAGATAGATGAGGTAAAACACATCATACGAAATGCGTTGGACAAGAAAAGGCTGGAAACAGAAAACATATTATTAAAAAAAGAGCTCAAAAGCCGTTATGGCTTTGCAAACTTGATTGGTTCAAGTCCGAAGATGTTAGAGATATACAATCTGATAAAAAGGGTTGAAAGCACCAGGACAAATGTAATTATTACAGGCGAGAGCGGCACAGGCAAAGAACTTGTTGCGCGGGCTATCCATTACGAAGGCAGCAGGAAGGACAAGCCGTTTGTTCCTATAAATTGCGGCGCTATACCTGAGAACCTATTGGAGAGCGAACTTTTCGGCCACCAGAAGGGCGCCTTTACCGGCGCCGTAGCAAATAAGAGCGGCTTATTTGAGATGGCAAATCAAGGCACAATATTTCTTGATGAGATAACTGAACTCCCCAGAGAGCTTCAGGTAAAGCTTCTTCGAGTAATTCAGGAAAGGAATTTTAGAAGGGTCGGCGGTGTTGAGGACATATCGGTAGATGTAAGGATAATTGCGGCGACTAACAAGGATATTGATAAAGAGGTTAAGGAGGGGAGATTCAGGGAAGACCTTTTCTACAGGTTGAATGTAATTCCAATACACATGCCATCTTTGAGGGAAAGAAAAGAGGATATTCCGCTCTTTGCTGAGCATTTTCTTGAAAAATACTGCAAAGAGCTTGGCAAGGATATAAAAAAGATATCAGGCGAGGCAATGGAGTTTTTGGTCAAACACCCTTATCCCGGCAACATCAGGGAACTTGAAAATATTATTGAAAGGGCGGTAGCGCTTGAGCCGACAGACATAATCCTGCCGGAGAGCCTGCCGGAATATGTGAGAAGTCAGAAGTCAGAAGTCAGAAGTCAGAATATAATAGAGATAGAAGGACAGGCGTCTCCCTTGTCATCAGGTATCATGTCCCCTGAGATTCCTTCAGAGGGTTTTAATATCGAAAAAAATATAGAAGATTATGAAAAGGCAATTATCCTTGATGCGCTCAAAAAATCAGGAGGCGTAAAGAAAAAGGCGGCGGAATTGTTAGGCCTGAGTTTCAGGTCTATGAGGTATAAATTGGATAAATACGGAATTGAGTAGAAACCCTTGCCCCAAAATAGACATTTATTTTTGGGAGAATTCTTATGGACAGGGTAGCAAGTTTGTGATACAAAAAGGCAAAA